>CAMIXP010000001.1 GCA_946402785.1 uncultured Caryophanales bacterium
ATGAGTGTCCAATCATAATTGGCTTTTTAACTTGAACCTGATTTAAAAAATCTTCTAACATTTCATTATAATTTGACATGGTCCATGCTTCTTTTGGTTCTTCACTTTGTCCAAATCCTGGTAAATCTAGGATGGTTATTCGATATCGATCACTGAATGGATCTCCTAATGGCTTCATCATTTCAATATTTTGTCCCCATCCATGTAAAAGAACAATATCTTTTCCTTTTCCATATTGTACATAATTAATTTTTAACCCTTTTACACTTATTTCCATTGAATCACTTCCTATTAAATTATACCATATAACCTTATATATAGAATAGAAAAACCCTTCTTTTTACAGGACTTTGTTTTATCATATTGTAAAGTATCAAATTTTTTTCTTTTTCAATCTTGTGTGGTTGATTTTTTATGCTATAATTATAGTGTATTATAGTAGGTGATAAGATGATAACAGTGTACAATAAGATTGAAAAATCTATGGAAAACACAAGCGGTTTCCAAGTCGTTCCTAATTACGACTCACTAGAGAGACCATTTCTATTGTGTCTTTCCCCTCAAAACAATTTGAGTAAAAGCATCTATGGAATTATGAGAGAAGGAGCTCAAGCTGCTAGAATTCTTACTACCCAAGGGGTTGCTGGAAGATTCAAATTAGATGAATTCCCTGCAGACATTCTAGGTGTAAGATTTGAAAGTGATGATCAATATCAACAAGCTTATACAGAAATTGCAGATAAGTTTCTACATCCATTCCTTATGCAGAAAGGACAACGCTTCGACATTGTTCGTAAACAAGCAAGAAAAATTAACATTTTTGCTTACTGCGATGGAGTATATACTTATAAAGGTATAGAAGAACGTCTAGAAACATCATTAGAAAGAGATGGATATAATGCTGAAGAAATTCATGGCATTCTATCTCAAATTTCTTTAACTGCATTAGAAAGTTTAGTTGAAACTGGTAGTTTACATGCTACTTCTGCTGCATTCATTGATGTAAATGATAAAGAAATTGAATGTGATAAGACGGATAGTTACCGTAGTTTATTAGGATCTGAGGAACAAAATTCTGTATTCTCTCCTCTTGGTAATAGTAATGGTGTTCTATACATTTATAGAGGAAATGGTATCCATAAAGTAAAAGCATTCTTTAAAGATGAAAGCAATATTGCAAAACCAGCTGTTTGTGGTGTTGTATCTATGTTCTTAGAGAATTCCTTAGAAAATTCTTTAGGTGGAGAATTATCAGAAGTTAGTGTTAATCAAATCATGGCTCAAATTGAACGTTTTGAAAATGAAGATGTTTCTCCAAATGAATTATTAGATCGTTTGGATGAAGCTTTGGTTTATAACCATGCTCCTCGTTACTCTGAGGAAACGGCTCAAGTTAAGATGGAACTTGATTCTGCTTACAAATTACTTCGTAAGACAAATCAAGCATTTATCCATTCTTTAAATTATAGACAAGGCCAAGATTTAAGATTAAGTTCTGTCATTCGTGGTATTCATGAATTTAGTAGTGATGTTACATTTGAACAAATCTTAACTTATGCTCATATGTGGCAACCAAAAGATGGTAAAGATGTGTTATCTCTACCAAGTGATAAACAAGTTCGTTTATCTATCTTCTCAAATGATAATATAGGAAAAGAAGTAGACTAAAAAGTCTACTTTTTTTTTGGCGTTTGTGATACAATTTTATTGTATAATCGTAGGAGGAAACTTATGAGTAAAAAAAGTGCAATTATCCTTATTATTGTTTTAGTATTCATCCTTATTGGTGGAGGAGTTTATTATTTATGGGAGTATACAGAGGTATTTGGTAAAAAAATGATTCCTATTAAAGTAGAATCCATTACTATCCAATATACACCTGGTTTTTCTGTTAAAGATGCGAATACATTTAATCAAGATGAAAAGAAAACAGTAGAAAAGCAAGTTCTTTCCTTAAAAGGAAATGACTTCAAGAATCTTAAGAGAGTTGTGAAAGGAATCAAAAAAGGAAAGAATCTATCTGGAGAAGTCTTTAAAGATGAGGCAGAAATCGTTATTAATGATAAAATTACAGTACAAATCAGTGATGGCGTTGGATATGTTCAAAAAGGAAAATCCAAGACCAAAGTAAAAGTACCTCATTCTTGTTATGAAGAAGTAATGAAGATGATTGATAAGAATAATCAAAAAGTCATTCAAAACTTTACGGCAGAAGCTGTTACCGTTAAAATAGATGGAGCTTCTATTGCAATTAAGAATCCAGATAATTTAAAATACATCAATGATTCATTTGCTTACTACCCTGTTACAATCGATATTCCCTATTCTGAATATGAAAATGGATATCAAGCAGAAGTTATCTTAAATGATAAAAGAATTTATTTATATAAAGATCGTATTGGATATATTGTTCAAAAAGAAGGAGAACAAGATACCAGTACTTATGTCGTATTCATAGAAGACTTATATGATTTAATTCAACAGATTTATCAAAAGTCGATTGCCTAAAAAAAAGAACTAACATAAGTTCTTTTTTTGATATACATAGCCTTCCTCTTTTGGAATAAATTCGAAACTTTTTTCAAAGATTCTTTTCTCTTTGTCCATCTCATCTCGTGTTCGATAATGTAATTTACTACAAATAACACTACCACCCGGTCTTATCAATCGATCTAAGTTTTCATAGGCGATTTGAATCTTTTCAGGATCCACTTTTGATGAATCCAAGATATTGGAGATTAATCCAATATCATATTGTTTTGGTAAATGAAATTCTTCAAATAAATTAATGGGATAAAATGTTAATTCTGGACTTAGACATTCTACTAGTTCTTCTGGTTTTGTGAATAATGTTCTACCTTCTGGCTGCATTTCTAAATCGTAGAATAATTGATCCATTTGTGTATTATCATGTACATGAAGTTCAAAATAATGTTTTGCTAAAGCTTCTTGTTCATTTCTTGGTTGTACCCATCCTAATAAATAATATAACCAAGTATTATCCCCATCCATGATTTTTGGATATAATAATCTTCTATATTTTAATGTCCATAATCTTAAATAAAAATAATAGATTGTTAATGGATTGTAGTCAAAAGAATCTACTGTTTTTGCATCTAAGTAACGAGCTGTTAAAACTTGGTCACCGGATGCTAAAACAGATATGACGTCTTTATCTTTAAAATCAACATCTAGATAAGCATCTACTAAATCTTCATTTGTTTTATAGAATGTTTTGTTATAACCATCTACTTTTTTTCCGAAGGAAATAACTCTACTGACTAGATAGTCTTTATTAAAATCACGTACTTCACTCATTGAAATTACTTTTCCCATTTTTTCCACCCCTTAATTGGTTGCTTATTATACCATTTTTCCTTGTTTTTGTCAAAAATAGGCACAAAAAAACTAGTCATAGGCTAGTTCATTTTCAATGGAGCGAACGGGGGGAATTGAACCCCTATCACAGCCTTGGCAAGGCCGTATTCTAACCATTGAACCACGTTCGCAAAAAAAATGGAGGGGCCTACCGGATTTGAACCGGTGATCAGGGTGTTGCAGACCCACGCCTTACCGCTTGGCTAAAGCCCCACTTCCTGTTTAATATTATAGCAATAATCTTATTAAAAAACAACCAAAATATAAAAAAAAGAAGTATTTCTACTTCCATAAATCATAAATATTCTGATAATTGTATTTTAATTCATTATACTCTACGATTTTTCTTAATCCTAAATCTTCTTGATAAAGATATAAGGTATCGTCTTGTAGAAGAATCCATTCTTTTTCTTTTATTTTCCACTCTACTACATTTTCTAAGTTGAATTGTTCTACTCGATTCATTCCTTTTATTTGACTATAGAAGGAATTGGATTCTTGGAAATAATAGATATTTTCTTCTAATTGGATGTTTTCAGATTCAGATATTTTCTTATTTTTAACAGGATTCCCTGTGAAAAATTGTTTTTTGGGAAAGAAATCTGTAATCTTCATGGTTTCTTTTTGATTATCTTTGATTATGATATATCCATTTTCAGGATTTCCTACTTCTAGTAATTCTTCTTTTTTAACATTCAATGTATACTGTTTCTTTTTCTTTTGATCGGTAATATAGATAATATCCCCTACTACTCCATTAATATAGGAATTTTTCTCTATTTTATCTTTTAAAGTAATCACTTTGTATTTTCCTTTTTTTAAGTCATAGCAATGGACTTTTTCAATTCCATTTACGGATGTATTTTCAAACATGACATAGTATCTTTTTGTTGTGGTTGCCATCAAATTATCATATAAATCATAATCTAGGAATTTTTGATAAGAATTTTTATTTCTTTCTAAGATGATAATTCCTTTATAATCCCATAAGATGATTGCTTGATCATGAGGAATATTATTAGAATAAACTATTAAATTCTTATAATCTTGTTTGGTTTCACTTTCTTTAGATCCTTTTATTTTTTCTTTTTTCATGATTTTTTGAAAATCTTCATTTTCTTTTAGCATCTCATTGGATACTTGTATATTTCCTTTTCTGCAGTAGATTTGTTTTTCTTGGTTTTCTCGATAAGTAGGTATGATACAAGTTAGATCATTTTTCTTAATTGTTTTGATATTCGTAATGATTTTCCCTTTTTTATGAAGATCTGCTTTTAGAATATAGGAATACTCTTCTTTTCCTTTTTTCATGAAAAAAGTATATTGATGGTTTTTATTTTTTACTAAAAAAGATTCTTTTATATCATATCCATCTACTTTATAGGAAGTCTCTCTTTCTTTTAAAAAGGCTTTATAAAGAATGGGTAACATCATAATGATGATAATTGTGATGATATATTGTTTATACTTTTTCATAAGCCTCACCATTATCATTATAGCAAACAAAAAGACTATTCTCTAGTCTTTTTCATTATCCTCTCTTTTGCCATACTTTTTCTTTTCTTCCATCATATAGCTTGTGATTTGTGTTTCTATTTCTGTTAAAGAATCTTTACTTAAGTTTGTAATGGTTACAAATTCTTTTACTGTATCAATATATACTTTTCCCCATAATAGACCACTTGATATTTTTAAATCATTATACATATCTGGTGTAATAGAGTTTAAGAAATAACCTACTAATACTCTTTTTCTACCAATTAAGATTCTTTTGTTTGTTAAGGCAATAACGGCTGTGTTAAAAATATTAAATGGATTATCATTCTTTTGTCCAACAAATGCATAGATAACTTCTTCATCTGGATTGATGTGTCTTTCAACAACCGATGCGTTTTCTCTTAATCTCCATCCAATTGTCATTGGATATTTTTCTTTAAACTTTAATACTTTTTTGTATACAGATTCTCCCATTTTATTCCTCCTCTTTATTGAATCAAACCATTCTTTTGTAAGAATGAAACATAATGTGCATAGTCTGTTAATCCATCTACTTTATCGGTGATAGTGGAATTATTCACTACTAATAGAAGTGGTGTTCCAAAACCATTTGTGAAGAATTCATCTGATTGAAGGAAGTTTGCTTCCTCTTCTTCAGTAAATTCATCTGTATTTAAGTAGTTGATTTCTAAATTATACTCATAAGAAATCTTTTGTAGGATTGGTTCTGCAATTTGACAATACCCACAAGTTGGTCTTGCGACTAGAATTAATGTTGGTTTTAAACCATCACGATATTCTAAATAGTCTGCGACACGAATTTCTTTAAAATCTTTCTTTTCATTTTCTTTTACGCTTTCACTTTCTTGTTGTGCATTTGCTAAGATGGTTTGTGGATCATTGGATAATTCAGACTCTGTCACTGTTGTTGTTTTAGTAGATCCACTATCTATTAAGAAAGAAAGCCCTAATAATCCAACAATCACAATTGCTGCGACGATGATTAATACTTTATTCTCTTTCATATAATTCTTCCTCTCTTTCAATATAGTAAAATGATGGGTTTCTGTCAACCTATTTTTCTACTCTATCGATATATTCTTCATAAGGAATTTGTCTATCAATGATTTTTCCATCTTCTGTAATTTCAATGACACGATTGGCAACGGTTGCGTTTAATTCATAGTCACGCGTTGTGAATAAAATTTCTCCATCAAAATTACATAATCCTTTATTTAAGGAAGTAATACTTTCTAGATCTAAGTGGTTTGTTGGTTCATCTAAGATTAAGAAGTTTGGTTGTTCTAGCATAATCTTTGATAACATACATCTTGCTTTTTCTCCTCCAGACAATACATTTACTTTCTTAAATACATCGTCTCCTGAGAATAACATTCTTCCTAAGAATCCTCTTAATACGGTTTCATCTTTAATATCATAGAAAGAACCAATCCATTCCATAATATTTTTTTCGGATTGGAAATATTTTGTATTATCTTGTGGAAGATATCCAGGATTTATTGTTTTTCCCCACTCAATGGTTCCTTTATCATACTTTTCTAATCCTGCTAAGATATTAAATAGAACTGTCTTTGCCATATCGTCTTTTGCAAGGAAACAAATTTTATCTCCTTTTAATACGGTAAAGGATACTTTATCTAATATTTTTTTACCATCGATTTCTTTGGTTAAGTTTTCTACTTTTAAGATTTCTTTTCCTGCTGGTTTTTCAATCTTAAAGTCAATAAATGGATATTTTCTACTACTTGGTACAATTTCATCTAATTCAATCTTTTCTAACATTTTCTTACGAGAGGTTGCTTGTTTTGATTTAGATGCATTTGCTGAGAATCTTGCGATGAATGCTTGTAGTTCTTTTATTTTTTCTTCTTTCTTACGATTAGACTCTTTCATTTGTTTTTGTAGTAAAACACTTGATTCATACCAGAAGTCATAGTTTCCAATATATAGTTTAATCTTGGTATAATCAATATCACAAATATGTGTACATACTTTATTTAAAAAGTGTCTATCATGGGAAACAATAATAACGGTATTATTAAAATTAATTAAGAATTCTTCTAACCAACGAATCGCTTCTAAGTCTAGCGAGTTGGTTGGTTCATCTAATAGAAGAATATCTGGATTTCCAAATAAGCTTTGTGCTAGTAAAACTTTAACTCTTAGTTTTACTGGTATATCTTTCATTAATTGATAATGAACATCTTCTGGTACTCCTAAATTGTTTAATAATTGAGCTGCATCTGGTTCTGCATTCCATCCATCTAATTCCATGAATTCTGCTTCTAGATTGGCTAGCTTCATACCATCTTCTTCTGAGAATTCTGTTTGTTGATACATCTTGTCTTTTTCTTCCATAATCTCATATAATTTGGTATTTCCCATAATAACGACATCTATTACTCTTTTTTCATCAAATTGATAGTGATCTTGTTTTAAGAAAGAAATTCTTTCTCCTTTTGATACAGTAATTTCTCCTGTCGTTGTCTCTAATTCTCCACTTAAAAGCTTTAGAAAAGTAGATTTTCCTGAACCATTCGCTCCTATTAATCCATAACAGTTACCATTGGTAAATTTTAAATTAACATCTTCAAATAAGGTTCTCTTTCCAAACTTTAAACTTACATTACTTACTTGTATCATTGAATCACCTCGAAACTTCTTATATTTTACCGTAAAAACAAAAAAAAGACAAGTTTAACTCATCTTCTTTACTAGTTCTTTCACGTTTTCTTGTCCTCTTAATAATTCAATTAAAAAGCTACTTGTTCTTTCATCCATATCTTTTAGACTTAATAGTTTTTTTACTTCATTAATCGTTGCTTGTGGAACACGAGATTTTCTTAAATCTGCTGCAATTAATTCTGTAATTAACAAGTGAATTTGAAATTGATTTAATTTTTCTAGACTCTTTGTATTTCCTAATTCTAAACGGCTATATCCTGCTGGATTAACTAAGTATATTTCTCCATTATATAAAACATATCCTGGATTGATTCCATTTAATAATACTTTCTTTTGACTTAATGTCTCATTGTCTCGTTCTAAAGCAGCGACACCTTCAATTAATTCTCTTTTTGGTGCAATTGTAATTCGTTTACCAGAACCTTTTTGTGTTACTAATTTCATAGAATAGCCTTTAAATAAAGAACTATTATAAATTAATAATTGTCTTGGTAATAAGATTCTTGCTGTCGATATTCTTGTAAAATAATCGGCTGTTTGTTTGTCGATTGGTTCTTCTCCGTCTCTAAATACACGAATGGCCATATTCTTATATCGATATACATCTCCTGCTTTGGTACTAGGAGTAAAACTTATTTTTTTCAAGTTGGACAATTCGATTTCTTGATTTCCTAATCGATATCCCATATATTCACGTCTCCCTTTGCAATTAGTTATTATAACATACTATCTATAAAAGTTTGAAACAAATTTTGCAAATCCATATAGAATAATAGAACTTTTGTTAATGGCAAAGCTCTTACCGATTGCTTTTCCCCCGATTGTTAATGCTGCAATCATAGCTGCTACTGTTAGTGTGGTAGGTAATACTGGAAAACTTGCTTCCTTAATTAATATAGCTGCGATGGTTGTTCCTGCAGCTCCTGAAATGATACCACAAATATCTCCTATGACGTCACAACAGAAACTAGATACTTTATCAGCACTTTTCTTAAACTTCACTGCAACAGAAGCTCCTTTTACTTTTCTAGAACTCATGGAATGAAAGATAGCTTCATCAGCTGTTGTAACAGAAACTCCAATAATATCAAATAGAATACCTAATAATATAAATAATAAGGTAATGATAATCCCTGCCCATAATGGAAATTTAGGAATCGTCATTTCTGATATAAAAGACATAAAGAAAGAGATCATAAAGGAAACAATTAAGACGATTATAATCCATTTCCAATCTACTTTTTCTTTCTTAATTTTTTCTTTCTTTTTGGTTACTTCTATTAAATTTTTTAATTCACTTTGTTTTTTTTCTTTCATTTAACTCTCCTTGGATCTAATACAATTACTTGGTCATCATCTTTAAACATTTCTTGTAGTTCATCTAATTGTTGTTCTCTTTGTTTATCTTCTTCATCAAAACGACTATAGGTTACATGAATGGTTGGATTTGCTTTTAGATTCTCTACCATCTGACGTAGTCTTCTTTCTGATACAAATGCTTTCATAGCAAAGGGACGAATAGACATTACTTTTTGTCCTTTATCTGCTCTTTCCCATTTGATTTCTTCATATAAATCTCTATCGTCTTGTCTTCCTTGTATGATTTCAAATCTTTTATCGTCCATTGTTTCTCACCTGGTTTCATTATATCAAAAAAAAAGTAGATTCACTACTTTTAATTTTTTTGGAATTGTTTGGCTATCGCAATAGTAAACTTTGAGCCTTAGGTCAAGTAGGATTTCCCTAATTCTTACAAGTTCGTTACCAAACTTGCGGTTCCCCTTTACTAGAATTAATATGGTGTTACCATTCCATACGACTTGATTACCACTTAGTGCCCACTGCAATCCTATTTTGAAATACATCCTAGGAGATTTCCTCTCCAACACTTTATTCCTAATTCTTTTTTGCAAAAACAATTTCAAAGCGCAATACGAAATAGAAAGTGGCCGCTTCCTATTTGTAAGTTCGTTTATCCCAATGTTTCCACTCAAGACAGGCTACGCTGCACATAGCTTGCGCCACATTACAGGTTTTATCCCATTTCGTAACAAATCATCAGATGTTGTCCGTATAGATTTGCCACAAGAATGGGTCTCCACGAATAGTGGGTCGTGATTCATATGCCATTATGAGTCGCCCAAAATTCTCATCTCCAGCATCCACCCCAAACTGGGCGTAAGAAGCAGACACCAAAGGTTTCACAGATATGCCCTTTAACGATCTTTTAAACTCGTCTTCATAATAAAGTAATTGACTAGAATAATGTGCCATCAATTACGATAAACATTATAGCATATTTTCAAAAAAATGTCAAATGTGTCAAGTGAAATTACTCTCCTAAAAACTTTCTTAAAACATCCATATCTTTATGAGTTTGTTCTATTAATTCGTCGTAACTATCTTTTACAAATTCAATTCGATTATCACGACTTAATAGTTCTTGATTGTATGCTAAATCTGCAAGTCTTGTCATACCCATATAACGGGCATCTCCTTTTAATGCGTGTGCTACTGCACTATAATTTTTCATATCTTCTTTATATAGATATTCTTCTAGTTTCTCTAGTTTATTTGGATAGTCTTTTAAAATATCTTTTGCTGTTTCACGATACATATTCATATCTACTAATGTCTCTAATGCTTTCTTTAAATCAAATCCATTTTCTTCTAGATAAGCAATATTTCCAGTTGGTTCTATTTCATGAGTCGTTGTTTCTTCTACTGGTTCTAATTCTTCTACTTCTTCTTTTTTAGAAGTTTCTTTTCCTAGAAAGTCTAGTAATAATTCTTCTAATAAAATCTTATCAATTGGTTTTGATAGATATCCATCAAATCCCATCAATATGTATTTTTCTTTTACTCCGGATAAAGCATTTGCGGTTAAGGCAATGACAGGTGTTTTGAAATCTTCTTTTTTCTTTAGTTTTTCTAATACTTCAATTCCTGTCATTTCTGGCATTTGATCATCTAATAAGATTAAATCATAATTGTTGTTTTCTTCTACTTTATCCATACATTCTTGTCCACTGGATGCGAAGTCTAGTTTTAAATTGTATTTTTGTAGAAGTCTCTTCGCAACTTTTAAGTTTACGCTATTATCATCTACAATTAATACTTTTTGTCCATTTCCTTTGAAGTTTTCTCTTGTGATGGATGGATCTGTTTCTTCTAATTCTTCTAAGGATTTATTTAAAATATTCTGTTTGATTTTAATTTCAAAAGTAGTTCCTTCTCCATAGGTACTATCTACATGGATGGTTCCACCCATTAAGTCTACTAATTTTTTGGTTAAAGCAAGACCTAGTCCTGTACCTTCTACATTGATATTTTTCTTAGTATCGAATCGTTTGAATTTCGTAAATAATTTCTTTAAGTCTTCTTCTTTGAATCCCATTCCTGTATCTTTTACACGAATGATTAAGATTCCTGTTTCTTCATCTAACTTATCGAAATCCATTTCTAATTGAACATACCCTTTTTGCGTATACTTTATAGCGTTCGTTAGAAGGTTAACGGCTACTTGTTTAATTCTTACATAGTCTCCATATAATACAGGAGGAATATCATTACTATATTTATGAATAAATTGTAGTTTTTTGTCCCCTATTCTTCCTTGGGTCATGGTTACTAAATATTTATATACTTTTGGTACTCCATATTCTACATTAACGATTTCAAATCGATCGGATTCAATTTTTGAAATATCTAGAATTTCATTAACTAATTCTAGTAAAGTATCCGATGCACTTGCGATATCTTCAATATCTTCTTTTACTTCTGGTTCTAATGGTTGTTCCAAAAGACTGTGTGAGAATCCAATAATCGCATTTAATGGAGTTCTTAATTCATGAGACATATCGGATAAGAAATCTGTTTTTGCATGGTTTGCTTTTTCTGCATCATTCTTTGCTTTTCTTAATTCTTTTACGATTTCAAAGTCTGGATTTTCATAAGCAAATACCGAAAAATACATGATTGTAATACAAAATACTAAGAATGCTGTAATTAATAGAAATGCTGGGTTAAATAATTGAATCATGGTTGCTAAACCACCAAGAGCTGTTACGGATACAATTGGTACAATCTTTCTTGCTGGTAAGTCTTTTGCTCTTACAATTAATAAAGACATCCATACTAAGATACAGAATCCGCCAATAATATAAGTAATGGTAGTAGCTGGTCCATAACTATACATGATATGAGCATCTTTCACATAAATATAAGTTGGTGCTAAGATAATAGCCATACTGATAATTACAATTAAATAGAAGATGATACTACGAATGGATTTATATTGTTTTATTTTTGTTTCATTATCACTTACATTGGTAATAATAATGGCATATTCTGTATAGATTAATGCAAAACAAATTAATGTTATTAAGTAGCCTTTTGCTGAAAAAATTGCAAAAGCAGAATTTGGGTTTTCAAAGGCAGTTGCAATGGATACCATATCAAAAATCGCACTAAAAATTCCAACAATTACTAAATTGCGGAAGATGTAGTTTTCGGCACTTTCTAATTTCTTCTTACAATAGAATACAATTCCTATTAATAAGATATAAAGAAGTGAAATGAATTGGATAAAAATATTCTCATATAGTATCATTTAGACACCCCTTATTCTAGGTTAATTATACACTATTTTAGGCATAAAAAAAACTACAATTTTGTAGTTTTTTAATTGTTTCTAATCTTGTTTACGAACCAAGTAATATGTCCTGCCCATTCATTTCCTTCGCAGTATTTTGGTCCAATGGTTTCTGGAGTTGTTAATCCTAGTGCAAAGTAGTTTTTAGATAAATTATTAATTAGTCCTACAAGACCTTCATCTACCGTATCAAATTGCCTAAAAGCTCCTCCATTACAACTTGGTTTTCCTTTTTGACCTCCAAAGTTATAGCAGTATCTCGCTAGATTAGAGCATCCATTAGAACCCGTACATCCTGACTCTTGTGCAATGATAGCTACTACAATATAAGGATCTACCCCTTTATTTAGACTTTCTGTTGCGATTAGTTCTCCTTTTCCTGCTACAATGTCGTTTCCTAAATGACGATTTAGACGAGCTGCTAATTCTTCTAATGTTTGTCCTTCGTATACTTCTACACGTGGTGGAACAATAATAGAAGCAGGAGCTGTTTCCATTTGTACTTCTGTTAATTTTAATGGCTCTGTCTTTTCTTCTTCCACTTCTTTTACTATCATGTTTGTACTAGCAGCCATATTCTTTATATCAAAACTGCTCTTAACAGTTTCTTTTTTCATGGTCGTTTCTGTGTTGTTTTGCATGAATAATCCAACGGAAATCATCAAAACACCAACTAATGAAGTAAATAAGCATATCATTCTCAAACTTCTCATTTTCTCACCTCATCAACCTTAATGTAATTAATATTCTATCCCAAGAATGAGGCTTTGTCAATTGCCTTTATTTGTTGAAAAATCAAGGACTATCTTTCTCATTTGTTGATATTTCGACATAAAAAAAACTAGAAGTTTTTCTAGTTTTTTACCAACTTACATAGATATCGATAATACCATAAGCACAACCAGAATCATATACTTTTGCGGGTCCTAAGGATGTAATTAAGATAGATCCTTTTGGCATATAAGCTCCATCGGCAGCTACACAGATATATCCATCTCCATCACGAATCGTACCATCGTCCGCAACGTGACGTCCTGGAATATTTAAACTGTTTCCTGGTAATACTTTTTCTGAGTAGTAAGTTTCCTTATGACCATTGAAGTATAAGGCACCTTTTGCTACGGATAAACGATCCCATGAGTAAGTATATAATGCTGAGTATTCCATGTGTAGTGTTCCTGCATAAAGAGCTTCTTCCCTTTGTGCAATTGTCATATCATCATACATTTCTTGGAATGTCTTTTGTATGGTTGCTGGTGCAATATTCAATGTTGTTGGAACCATATCTTCTGCTTGAATTCCTTTATCTTCTTTTTGAATTACTAAGCTAGAAGCCATACTATTTATATCTATCGAATTTGCTAAATTATTTTGTTTGATAGCTGTTAATGAAACATATGCCACCAATACTGCCAAGAAGACTGTATAGCAAATCATTCGAATTTTTTTCAATCTATTCAACCTCCATTGTTACGTAAAATTATACCATATTTTGGCCAAATAGTCAATTTTGGCGGGTCTGTGGTATAATGAAACTGGTGATACTATGAAAGATGTTGATACACTCATTTCTTGGATAAAGGATGCTAAAAAGATTGTATTTTTTGGTGGTGCTGGTGTTTCTACAGAGTCCGGTTTAAAAGATTTCCGTAGTAAAGATGGATTATACAATGAAAAGTATGATTACCCACCAGAAGAGATTTTGTCTCATCATTTCTTTATGCAAGAGACAGAGGAATTTTATAAATTCTATAAAGATAAATTAAATACCAAAGGATTTAAACCTAATATTACTCATATCGTTCTTGCGGAGATGGAAAAGAAAGGAATGCTTTCTTCTGTCATTACACAAAATATTGATGGATTTCACCAAGAAGCTGGATCGAAAAATGTATTAGAACTACATGGTTCTATCAAACGAAACTATTGTAGAAAATGTAACAAGTTCTATGATGAAAAAGCAGTCTTTGATTGTGATGGTGTTCCTCATTGTACTTGTGGTGGTATCATTAAACCAGATGTTGTTTTATATGAAGAAGGGTTGGATCCTGATACGATTGAAAAAGCAATTCATGAAATTTCTACTTGTGACTTATTAATCATTGGTGGAACAAGTCTTAATGTATACCCTGCTGCTTCTTTTATCCGTTATTTTCACGGAAATCATATGGTTTTAATTAACCGAGGAGAAACTCCTTATGATCATATGTGTGACTTAGTGATTCATAAGAACATTGGAGATGTATTTCAGAAAATAAAAAAAGAGATTTAATCTCTTTTTTCAATTGGTTTCCAAGTTGTTTGCTTTCTTGCATTTTCTTTTGAAAGATTATATCCAAAGATTGTTTTATCATTTCTCTTATCCATATGTCCTATATAGAATCTAAAACTATTTTTATCTATTTCTTTTATCTTGTCATCTTTTTCTATCATTTTATTTAATTTTCTTAATTGATTTAGATTATCATAATTCGTATTTTGTAAGTAATATAAATCAATCTTACCTGTTCTTTCATATCTCTTGATATTGTTTTCAGCAATGATTTGATCTACTGAGAAACAGTTAATGACAGAATACATAATGACTGGGATTACTACGTAGAAACTCATAATATTTAAATTCTTATTGATAATATAATAAATCGTTGGGAGTAATAAAATAGCTTCTGTTAGAAGGATTGCATATACTCCTAATCTTAATACGGTATATCCATAAGCTGCTTCATATAAAGACATTCTTAAATAAGATGAATAAATAATAATGAATGTTAAGATGACCATTAAAATACTTAATATTTTTGTTTTGATTTCTTCTTTGCATTTCTTCGATAATAAAATGATTGTAATATTAATGAAAGAAATAATCATTAATTGGAAGAATCCACTTCTTGCATAATCTGCATAGTTAAAACCAGATGCTACTCTATGAAGCATTAATGAATTAATTTGAATAATATCAAATACTACATAAATAACATTTAAACAGATTAATAATAGATTCAAAGTAAATGGATCTTTTTCTTTTGAATCTTTCTTTACTCTTTTTTCTTTTAAGTACTGATCTTTTAAGAAGAATATGGTTGATCCTAAATAGAAGAATAATAATACAAAGAAGAATATCCTTGTAAATACTTCTTCAAATGAGAACCATTTTAAATCAATTTTGAATACTTTTAAGAATAAATCTCCAAAGATACTATCTGCACTTGCTAATAGAAGAAGAACTACTAATACAATTGGTATTACAACTAGTAATGCTTTTAATACTTTGTAGTCTTTCTTTTTCGTTTCCGTTTTCTTAGTTGGTTTTGGAATCAATTTTACTTCTTCTTTGGTATATAGACCCATTGCATTTAATGGTTTTACCATTAAGTTTAATACTTCTACTACGACATCCCCTATTGTTTTTACTGGTTTGATCGTAAATATGTAGAATAAGAAATATAAAATTGGGATCACCAATACATTTAAGTATTTTAATGTATTATCATATACAAAATATGTTATGGATAAAAGAATAATTGGGATTAAGAATAATAATCCTGCTTTATTTTTGATGAGTTTATTTTCTTTCATCATATATAGAATGAATCCTGTTAATGGAATCATAAAACATACTACATTGATTCCCCATGACTGATTGACTAAGAGAATGGAATGTAAGATACATAATAAAATGATTCCGATTGTTAGTTTTTTCATATTATTTCTCCTTTTCGTAATCCAAGATATCTCCTGGTTTACAATCTAATACTTCACATATTTTTTCTAGAGTAGAAAATCTGATTGCTTTCCCTTTTCCTGTTTTTAAGATAGAAAGGTTTGCTTGTGTGATTCCTACTTTTTCTGCTAGTTCCTGAGAAGATATTTTTCTTTTTGCCATCATGACATCTAAATTTACTATAATCATAAAATACCCCCTAAATTGTTAAGTCATTTTCTTCTTTGTATTCGGTTGCTTGATGTAGTAATAAGCTTAATGTCCATAAAGCAATTCCTACTCCAAAGAATAAAATCATTAAGAATAGTAATACCAATATGTAATTGATATAGGTATTATGAATGACTAGTATCATTAATAATAGATCTAATAGCCATAAGGCACTCATAATGAATGATAAGTATCC
Source organism: uncultured Caryophanales bacterium (assembly GCA_946402785.1). Lineage (GTDB taxonomy): Bacteria > Bacillota_I > Bacilli_A > RF39 > UBA660 > UBA3789. The sequence continues at coordinate 16,363 of CAMIXP010000001.1, forward strand.
CGTTGTTTGTAAGATTTTTACATTCTTCATGGTGAATGGTTCTTTCTTTTCTAAGGAATCAAACATCTTGTAAAACTGATAGGATATTCCTAACATCAATCCTCCATTTGGATATACAATTAACATCGAATAGATAATACTATAATTATTACTTAATAAGAATGGAACTAAGATAATAGATGGAATCGCTAATACAATTCCTACAATGACAATGATCTTTAATAAATGTCCCATTTTATCAATCTCTTTTGGAAACATAAAATTCCTCCTTCACACTTTTCATTATAGTTCTTTATTTTTGAAAGTCAATATATTTTTATTGTTTTTCGATAATTTGTGTCAACTAAAAAAAGTAGATTTCTCTACTTTTTTAATTTAATTTAAAGGTTCTTGGAGCAACTTTATATACTAAGAATAATGCGAGAGATGTATAGATAATTACAAATAGTATTCCTAGAACAGATAAGATTTCAGATGATAAAACGACTCCTGATAACCAATACGTTACAATGTAAGTTCCTAGTGTTACAAAAGAGTAACTTGCTTTTTTTACTTCCATTTCTTTATTGAATGGTTGCATCAAATAGTAGATCACTAAGTAATGAACGGAAAAGAATACACTTAAACTCATAATAAATAAGAATGTTGTGAGTAATGTTGTTATAGGATACGTATTGGTTGATAATAGAAAGATAATGGTATTTCCTAATCCTATGACAAAAGCTGGTAATAAGTTTACTTTCGTTACCGTTAATAGTCTTTTCTTAAAGAGTTCTAGTATGACAGTTGGCTCCCTATAAAAGTTAAACTGTAACATGGCATGATCACAGTTAAAGAACATGGCTTGTGTAATAATGGCTCCTCTATTAATAAAGTACATGACTATGACAAAGGCTGCTAATTTGACATGTAAGAATTCTGCAATACTTTTATTGTAATTGGTATAACGTATCATTAAGTAAAATACTACAGCATAAATAATTGCTAATATTAGAGAATACTTTCTGGCACTTCTTAGAAGAATCTCTTTATGTCTTTCAAAGAAAATGGTATTGAATAAATCATATCCTTCTTTTTTCTCTAGGAGTTTATGATCTATTTTTTTATCTTTTTCTTTTACATCAACCATTGCTTGTTTTAAGTAATCTTTTTCATTTTTTGAATTCATGACATTTGTGATTTGACTGAGATGTTTGTAGATTAATTTATAATCTTTGATTCTTAATAAATAGATGAGTGAAATGATACCTAATAAGATAAAGATGATTGTAAATACAATGATCAATCTCATCGAAATCGTAATATTGATACATGGTAAGAAACAACAAGCTAATAAGGATAATACGATTGGGAAATATAAATTAGAATTGGTATACCAAACATAATGATATCTTCTAAAGAACAATATATTTAACATTTCTCCTACGAGTCTTACTGCTAGTGTAAAGACTACAAAAATCAAACTATAGAGAATGGTTGGGGATAACATTAAATAATCTAAGAAGAAATAGAAGAAGATTCCATTCATAATGGTACTTGTTAATAGATTCCAAAAGATATTAGCATGAAAGAACTTTGTTGCATCCATGTTAAATACTAACATTGCAAAATATTTCTTTTTATTGGTATTTAATAATTTATTATTAATAAACATTCCTATGATGGTTAAAAAGAAATAAATATGAAAGAATGCTCTTACCAAAATATCAGGAAAGAATTTTGTACATATTAATAGAATTACAAAGAAATACATAAATTTCAGGAATAATGCTCTTACCATAGAGAGAATCATTCCAAAGAATCCTATGATTCTTTTGATTGTTTTACTCTTATAAATATCATCTGTGATTAAGTCTTTAAAGATTGGTAATCTTCTTAATACATAGATAAAGGAATTAACAGAGTAAGCAATATCGATTTGTAATGTCTTATGAAGTATGTTGATCATTACTATCTTCCTTTAATGCTTTAATAATTTTATCTTTATATTTCTTTGAATTTAAATTTTCTTTCTTTACAAGTTCTAAGTTTTTATTCGTTATTACAACAATTTCATCACATAGATCGGTTGCTAATTCTAAGATATGGGTTGAAAAGATAATGATATGATTTTTCTTTAGACCTTTTAATAGTTTTTTCATATCTTCTTGTACGACAATATCTAGAGATGTTAATGGTTCATCTAATAAAATGACTTTTGGATTGGCTATGATATTGACAAGAATTTGCATTTTATTTTTCATACCATGAGAATATTCTTTTAATAAGATATCTTGATCTTCTCGATTAATTTTTACTAAATCAAAATAATAATCGATATCTTTTAAGTCTTTTACTCGATCTTTATTGATATCTAAATAGAACTTTAAGAATTCTCTTCCTGTTAAGAATTCTGGAACGGTTGGAGTTGATACTACATAACCAATATCATTAGTACGTAGAATGTTTCTTCCAAACTCATCTTCTAGATAGAATCTACCATTATCAACTGGAATATCACTATTTAAAGCATTAAAGAAGGTTGTCTTTCCTGCTCCATTTCTTCCTAATAATCCATAGATTTTTCCTTCTTCAAATGTGAAATTTACATCTTTTAAAACTTCTTTTGTTCCATAACTCTTTTCTAAATCATGTATTTCGAGTTTCATATGATCACTCCTATTTTAAGTATTGTTCTATTCTTCCTTTTCCTTCTTTACAAGTTACATGGGCTATTGCTCCATTGATGATGGTCATCTTTGGTACGACATGTCCAATGTCTGCTTCCATTATGATTGGAATATCTCCAAATATTTTTTGGAAGGCTTCTTCATAGGTCATTGAGCTAAAGCTATTGGGGAATAGTACTCTTCCTACGATGACTCCTTTTACGTGTTCAAACCATCCGGCTTCTTTTAATTGAAATAAAGATAGATACACATCTTCTGTCTTTAATGCAAAAACATCAAAGTACCAGATGAATCCATCTTCTTTATATTTTTCAACGAACTTTTTTGTTTGATCAAATTTGGTACCAGGTAGATATTGAAGACAGTCTAGGCATCCACCTATCATTCTTCCTGTGATATCCACTTCTCCATTTACTGCTTTCCATTCTGTTTTTTCTGTTAAAGCATAATCTCCATCTACTCTAGATTCCATATTCGTTTCATGATAATTGAAACTCTCTTGAGGAAGAATATTTCCTTTCAAGTATTCAAAAACCATTTTTTGAGAATCAAATAAATGAGTTGAATCAAAACTTCCTGCATTATGATCATAGATCGTTGCGATATCAAATTTGGTTGTGATGTAGTATAAAAGACTGGTTGGATCACTATAACCCATGACCCATTTATCTTTGATTTTATGATCTTCTAAGTAAGGCAACATATCTAGTAAGAAATCTCCTCCAGATGCGCACATAATCATGTCTACAGAATCATCTGTCATTAAATCCATGAATTGTTTTGCTCTTTCTTCTGGTGGACCTGATACATCTCCGACTGCTCTTACATTTGCAGTTTCTAGAATTCTCCAATTGTTTTCTTTGATATGTTCTAATGATTTCTCAAATGCTTCTAATTTTTCTCCTTGCCCACGAGAAGGAGATGTAATTCCAATTAATGAATTTTCTTGTAAGAATTTTGGATAAATCATTTAATCTTCCTCCTTCTTGTCTTTGTTTGCTTTTATAATAGATGCCATTACAAAGTAGATAAATCGAATGAGGATTCCCCCTACTAAGAGAATGATTCCTGGTTGAATTAATGCTTTATACGTAATTGTTGTGACATGAATTAAAGACTCAATCGTGTTTCTTAACCATTCTGTTAATAAGAGAATACTTAGTCCACTTAAAGCACATGCCCAAGAAGTTGGTTTGATCCATTTTACTGGAGACCATAAAGCTAATGCAATGAACAAAATATTCACTCCTATTAGAATCATCAAGATTCCTTTCATTTTTGCATTCGTAATAAAACGATACATATTTAAAGCAAATTTTTGTTTTGGATTTAGTTTTTCTTCTTGTTCTTCTACAAATTCATCAAAGGCTTTTTCTACTTCTTTTTCTACATTTTCTTTTGTTTTATCTATTTTATCTTTGATTTTATCAGTATCGATATATTGATCTAAAAATCCTTTTACTTTGTCGCTTTTCATGATGTCTTGAAACCAGTTACTTGCTTCTTCTGACTGATTTCGAAGTTTTTCTGGAATAATTGCTTTCCACGTTTCTTCTTTAATTTCTTCTATGACTGTTTTAGATGTTAGGTTTAATACTAATGCAATGATTAGTAATGTTAGCGTAATTGTTAAAGGGATTACACGAAATAATTTTCTCATAGGATCCCCTCCTCTTACTTATTATAACATACAAAAAGAAGAAAACCTTTTAGATTTTCTTCTTGATAACGAACTTATTATTTACATAATTAACGATTACTGTATCATGTTCTTCTAATGATCCTTCAATCAGTAATCTAGATAAATCTACTTCTAGAGTTCTACCTACTAAACGTTTGAGTGGTCTTGCTCCAAAGTTGATATCATATCCTTCTTCTATGAAGGCATCTCTTGCTTGATCTGTTAATTCAATATGAAGGTCTATATCTTTTAATCTTCCTTCGATTTCATGAATAATTTTATCTAGAATCTTATTAATTGCTTCTTTTGTTAATGGATTAAAGATAATGATTTCATCAATACGGTTAATAAATTCTGGACGGAAGGTTTCTTTTACTTCTTTCATGACTTCTTCTCTATCATTTTCTAAGATGTGTTCACTTCCTAAGTTAGATGTCATAATAATAATGGTATTTTTAAAGTCAACGGTTCTTCCGTTTGAATCTGTTACACGTCCATCATCTAGAATTTGTAATAATAGATTTAATACTTCTGGATGAGCTTTTTCAATTTCATCAAATAAGACAATACTATATGGATTACGTCTTACAGCTTCTGTTAATTGTCCTCCTTCTTCATATCCAACATATCCTGGAGGAGATCCAATTAATCTTGATACTGAGAATTTTTCCATGTATTCAGACATATCAATACGAACCATATGACGTTCATCATCAAATAATTCATAGGCTAGAGTTCTCGCTACTTCTGTTTTACCAACACCTGTAGGTCCAAGGAACATAAAACTTGCAATGGGTCTATTAGGATCTTTAATTCCACTACGAGATTTCATAATGGCATCGCTTACTAATTTTAGAGCTTCATCTTGTCCCATGACACGCTTTTTCATTTCATCTTCTAGATGTAGGACTTTTTCTTTTTCAGATGCCATTAGTTTTGTTACGGGAATATTGGTCCATTTTGCGATAATACTACAAATATCTTGATCCGTAACGGTATCACTTAATAATTTGTTTTTCTCTACTTTATTTAATTCTTCTAGTTCTTTTTCTGCCTTTGGAATTTCTCCATGACGAAGAACGGCAGCTCTTTCGAGATCATATTTGTTCTCTGCTTGGTCGAGTTCAAATCTCAATTTTTCTAGTTCTTTTTTCTTTTTACTGATTTGATTGTTGATATCTTTTTCTTTATTCCATGCTTCTGTTAGCTCTTGTTCTTTTTGTTTCATAGTTGTTAATTCTCGATCGATGTCTTCTCTTCTATGAACGGATAGTTCATCTTTTTCTTTCTTAATAGCTTCTTTTTCTATTTCAAGTCTCATAATTCTATGTGTTAAGCTATCTAGTTCAAAAGGAACAGAGTCCATTTGTACACGAATCGTTGCACAAGCTTCATCAATTAAGTCAATTGCTTTATCTGGTAAGTATCGATCAGTTATATATCTATTTGATAATGTAGCAGCCGAAATAATAGCTTTATCTTGAATGGTTACTCCATGATGGATTTCAAATCTTTCTTTTAATCCTCTTAAAATAGTTATTGTATCTTCTACCGTTGGTTCTTCTACTTTAATCTTTTGGAAACGTCTTTCTAGAGCTCCATCTTTTTCAATATATTTTCTATATTCATTTAAAGTAGTGGCACCAATTACATGGATTTCTCCACGAGCAAGCATTGGTTTTAAGATATTAGAAGTATCCATAGATCCTTCTGTTGCACCGGTTCCTACTATCATGTGAATTTCATCAATAAACATGATAATATCGCCTTCACTCTTTTTAACTTCGTTTAAAACATTTTTAAGTCTCTCTTCAAACTCTCCACGGTACTTTGCTCCTGCAACTAAGGCAGCCATATCTAGTTCCCAAATTTTTTTATTCTTTAGAGAACTTGGTACATCTCCTTTTAGAATTCTTAAAGCTAATCCTTCTACAATGGCTGTTTTACCAACACCTGGTTCACCAATTAGAACTGGGTTGTTTTTCGTTTTTCTCGATAAGACCCTTGTAATACTACGAATTTCATCATCTCTTCCGATAACCGGATCAATTTTACCTGCTTTCGCATCTTCTACAATATCTCGTCCATATTTTTCTAATACATTTTCGTTATCTTCTTCTGGATAATTATACATTTTCTATCACCCCTCAATGATTATTATACTCTATTTTTAGCACTTGTCAATAGAGAGTGCTAATTATATTTTTGCATGAAAAAAAGAGTATTTCTACTCTTTTGTATATTCATCATATAACTCTTTTAAATGCTTTCTTTTTAGTACTTTATTGATTCCATCTTTCGCAACTTCTGTATGAACTCTTTCAATGAGAGCTTTTGTTTTTGGATGAATAACACCTTTATCTTTTACTCGATTCCAGTAAGATAATTGATACTCTTTTGTCCAATTTTTTCCTTGATAGGTCATTCCTGCAGCATAAGAGTCACAAATTAACTCTAAGAAATACTTAAATGGCATCATAGGAGCTGGTGTTGGGGCATTATAATCATGCCAATACTCATAATGATGTTTATTATGATTCTTATGATGGATCCATGCGATGGAATAACCCGTTACTTCTTTACATTTACGGATAGGACTATATTTTCCTTCATCAAAGTATCTAGCAGTTTCAAAAAATTCTACTGGTAAATATTTGGTCCAATCATGCCAGATTCCTTGCCATGGAATTCCTACTTTACAGCAAAGACAAAATACTTTCCATCTATGTTTATTTACTACTTTAAAATGTCCCCATAATTTTTTGATTGTTAGTTTATATTCTTTTTCCATAGACTTCACCATCTTCATTATAACATAAAAAAAGAGCATTATTGCTCTTTCTTGTATTGTCTTGGTATTTTTTCAATTGGTAATTCTAATTCTCCAAAAATCACTTGAGGTGCTACATCTGTATCAACAAGTGCTTGTAATGCTTGTTTATAGTTAACATTGTTTTCATCCCCAGTACTCATTAATACAATGATTTTATCATCTAATACCATAGCTCCACGGATACCTTGTTCTTCAAATGGAATTTGAATTTCTTCTTCTAAATCTACTGGATGACGTAATTCAAATTTACCTGTTAAGTCAGGGAAGTATTCACATACTTCGCTTCCTCTTTTTTTACTATCTAATAAAGCTTCGGTTAACACATCTTTATCTTTTGCGAACCAAACTTCTTTCATATCTTCTTCTGGAATTTGTCTACCTTTCAAGAATTTTACTTCATTAAAAGGGATTCCACGTTCCAATAAAATATTTCTAAATTCTGGTCTTTTTAAAGGTCCGTTTTGCATAAGGATAATTTCTCTTTGTTTGTCTTCACTGATAAAGGCAGTATTAAATTGAACTGGTAACTTTCCTGCACCAATTCTTATATAAGAACTACATCTTGCATATAGTGTATTATCTTTACTATCTTCTAAGCCATCGATTGCTGTATAAACTTCTTCTGGAAAATGTTGAATAGCCCAAATATCATATTGACTGTTTGCCATATAAATCCCTCTCTCATTGGTAGTTGTTATTATATCATATTTTCTTGAAAAAGAAAAGATAGAAAATAACTTTCTATCTTTTTTCAATACTAAAATTAATTAAGTATCCTTCATCTTGATAGCCTACTTTTTTGTATGCATGATTGGAAGATGCATAGTTGTAATCGGTATAAAGAACGGGAACATATCCATCTTCTAGCAGTTTTTTTGTTAAAGAATAGATCAAATACTGGCAATATCCTTTTCCTCTTTCTTCTTTATCCGTAAAGACATGCGTTACTTTTGCCATATCATCTACTACTCCATATCCCGCCATAGAGACGATATCTCCATGATTATCTTTTAGGACATAGAAATTCTTTCCTTCTAGCCATCCCTCTACTTCTTCTAATGCTTCGCTTTGGGAAACTACTTTTCCATTATATAGTTCTTTTACATTTTGTCTCCAGAACTCAGCTAGTGTTACTTTATCTTCATGATTTGGTTTTACAAAGATTCCCTTTCCTTTTAATGGATTGATTGTTTCTTTACATGATAAGAATCCCATTTCTAAATAATTGGATGTTTCTTCTTTTTCTTTTAAATATTCATATAATTCTTTTTTACAAGTAAAGTCATTTCTTCCTTTTTCATAGAATTCTTCTAGTACTTTCTCTACTTCTTTCTTTTTCTCTTCTGATAAATTGTCTTGTGTCCATATCCATGTAGGTAGTCCTGGCGCACTACGAGCGACGATATAAGACTTTAAATCAGAATGAATCATAGGACTATCTCCTGTTGCGATTAAAGAGATGACATAGAATAATTCTCTTTCTTGTTGGAAAAGATGAATCTTTTTTAAATCGTCTTTTTCAATTTTCATGGGAATCCCTCCTAAATTCTTACATTCATTAAGTTAGAACTACTATATTTTTTTAATCCTCTATTAAATACCAAGAAAGCAATGGTAATAAATAGAAGGGTACCAATTATGATATAGATCAAATAAATAAGTTTAAAATCACTAATTAATTGGATTGGTACATAGGCTGTTATTCCTAATGGTAAGATTGTATAAAATAGTATTTTAATGGCTCCTTTAAAGATACCTTCTGGATAGGTTGCGAAGTTTGTCATTAAACTATTGATCGTATTAGCAATTACTTCTGTTCTACCGAACCAGAAAGATAGGGATGAAATGATAACAGAGATGCTTGCTACTACGAGTCCTCCACAAATACCACATAAGATAAATAATAGTAAGTTTTTGATGGTTAATCCAAAGATGGTAATCATGATCAATCCATAAATGATATCTCCTAGTGCAGATACTTCTACACTACTCGTAATACACTGAATCAAAACATTTTTTGGTTGTACTAAGTAGTTGTCTAATTTTCCACAGTTAATGGTTTCTGATAATTCAAAGGAATCTCGGAAAAAGAATCTAGAAATGCCATATGTGAAAGATGCTAGTCCCCATAATAGAATAACTTGTTTAAAGGTATATCCTCCTACATCTTCTTTTAAAGAGTATAGGATAATCCATTGAATGATAAAGCATGCATTGTTTAAAATCATAAATAAGATGTTTGATACAAAAGTAACTTTATTTAACATTTCTCTTTGAAGAGCATATCGAATAGATTGCCCTGTTACTTTTAATTGATTTTTAACCTCCGTTAACATTTAATTTTTTCACCCCCTTCTTGTATATTAAATGTGCAATCAACCAAGTAATTCCTAAATAAATTACTTGAATGATGATGATTTCTAATAATTTTTCATTACTATAATCTACAAATAATTTTGCTGGTCCATAACTAACTACATAGATAGGACTATATTTGGCAATTGGTTGTAGGAATTGTGGAAAGAATTCAATGGGGAAAATGGTTCCTACCACTAAGATTAGTTTACTATATAACCAGAAGAATGGATTTGCATCTTCTATAAAGAATGATACTAAACCAATCGTTGTAATGATTAAGATATTGATAATCGTTGCAAGTGCACAAGATAGGATCACTCCTAGTATTCCTAGAATTGTTAAATGTGGAAATTCTCCTAAGAATAATAATCCTAGTAATATACCTAAAATCGTTATTAATACAAACTTTAAGGTTGTAATTCCTAAATGGCTAAATAAACTGTATTCAACATAGTTATATGGTTTTGTTATATTATAGGTAATATTACCACTTCTTACATCATTACAAATCTTTTTACATAGTTTTCTTCCTCCTAAACTCATCCATAAGATTTCTGTTACAATAACATACCAAATCATTTGATTCATGGTGTATCCTTTGATTACTTCATTTGGATTACTATAGATATATTTCCATAGATTTAAGAAGATAAATATCATGATACAGTAACTTACAAATCCTACTAAGATATCAAATGTATATTGTAAGTTTGTCATTAATTCTGATTTAAAGATGTATAGATATTTTTTCATTATTTATCACCATCTTTATAAATTTCACTAATGATTTGTTCTAGAGGAACATTTGATATATTAATATCAATCATATTATCTGGATTTAATAATTTAATAGCATCAGAAATACTTTTCTTCTTTAAATCTACTTCTAATTTGAGATTGTAATCTTTGTCTTTTAAAATATTAATTCCTTCTTCACTATCTAAATTTACTTTTTCTTTCATTTTTGCATCGATTATTTTTTTATTTAAATAGTGATATTTTAAATTATCCATCGTATCATCTAATACAATTTGTCCTTTATTAACAATGATGACTCTTTTACATAATTTCTCAATATCGGATATATCATGAGAGGTAAGAACTACTGTTGTTTTATATTCTTTATTCATCCGTTTAATAAGTGTTCTTATTTTTTCTTTTACAACAGGGTCTAATCCGATTGTTGGTTCATCTAGGAATAATACTTTTGGTTCGTGGATTAAAGATGCCACAATCTCACATCGTATTCTTTGACCTAAACTTAAATTACGTACTGGTGTATTCATAAAGTCATCTAATTCGAATAATTCCCTTAATTCTTCTATTTTTTTCTCAACTTGTTTTTCAGGAATATCATAGATGGCTCCAAAGAATTTAAAGTTATCATACGGTGTTAGATGTGTCCATAATTGTTCTTTTTGTCCAAATACACATCCGATTTCATAGGCAAGTTTCTTTCTATCTTTCGTAGGATCATATCCTAAGACGTCTATTTTTCCTCCATCTGGGAAGAGAATTCCCGTCATCATTTTGATAGATGTAGATTTACCAGCACCATTTGGTCCAATGAATGCGATCATTTCACCCTTCTCTACAGAGAATGAAATGTCTTTAACAGCTTTGATGATATTATATTTGGGTTTGATGAAAGACTTTAAGCTTCCTTTTAGTCCTTTTTCTTTTACCTTAACTTTAAAAGTTTTGGATAAATTCTCTACTGTAATTACAGCCATACTAATCACTCCTTTCTCAATATTTTGTTTTCATAGATATGATCATCAAAACCATTATAAACTATTTATCGACAAAAAAACACGGCAAAACACTTATTAAGTGACTCCGTGTTTACGTGTAGGTATTCCCCTATGCAGCTCGCTTCCTTATGCATACTCACTTTTATCTATGAAAACTCGTCGAGTTAAAAAAAATACGGGCACTACTAAACTAGTAGTGACTCCGTATTAACGTGTAAGATTCTTCATCTTTATGCAGCTCGTTTCCTTATGCATACTCACTCGACTTGTCTACATCATATCTCATAAACAATTGTTTGTCAACCTTTTTTTGTTACCAAAGATAGAAAATGTTTGAAAAAAGGCAAAATAATACTTGTCATTTCAAGGAAAAACTGATAAAATATACTTGTTACTTTGAAATGGCGCCGTTGGTGAAGTGGTTAACACGCTAGTTTGTGGCACTAGTATGCGTGAGTTCGATTCTCACACGACGCCCCAGTTTGAAATTAAAGAGTCTTTTTTAAAGATTCTTTTTTTGTTAATATTTGGTATAATAGTATATATAAATATAGATAAGGAGAATCATATGAATTATAAGAAAATAGTGGTTGCTGGTGGCGGTGTTTTAGGAAGTCAAATTGCTTTTCAATCAGCTTATTGTGGATATGATGTAACAATATGGTTAAGAAGTGAAGATAGTAAAACAAGAACACAGCCAAAACTAGATGCATTAAAAAAGAATTATATTGAAACAATTGAATCCCTAAATCCTCAAGATGAAAATAATTGGGCAAGGGGAATTGCGGATATCGATCATTTTAATAAGGAAGAATGTTTAGAAAAAGTAGAAAGAGCTTACAATAGTATTCGATTAGAAGTTGATATGAAAGAAGCTATGAAAGATGCTGATTTAGTCATCGAATCCATGGCTGAAATTAAAGATGAAAAGATTCAATTCTATCAAACATTGGCTCCCTTTTTAGAAGATAAAACCGTTCTTGTAACAAACTCTTCTACTCTATTACCATCTACATTTGCCAAGTATACAGGAAGACCAGAAAAATATTTATCTCTTCATTTTGCAAATACAATATGGATTAAAAATACAGCTGAGGTAATGGCTCATGATGAAACTGATAAAAAGTATTTTGATGAAATTATGGAATTTGCTACCAGTATTCGCATGTTACCACTTCCTGTATTAAAGGAAAAATCTGGATATCTATTAAATTCTATGTTGGTACCATTCTTGTTAAGCGGTATGGATTTATTAACGAATGGAATATCAGATGCTAAAAGTATTGATACTGCATGGAAAAGAGGTACTGGTGCACCAAAAGGACCATTTGAGATTATTGATACTGTAGGATTAACAACTGCCAAAAATATAGTTGAACAATACCAAAAAGTTCCTGGATTAATGAGTCCATTATTAAGGAAAATGATGTTACCTTATAATTACAAGGGAATGTTAAACATGTTAAATCAATATATTGAGGAAGGTAAATTAGGGAAATCATCCGGGGAAGGATTTTACAAATACAACTAATCTTAATTAGTAGATTGGTGTTATACATATATATTCAATTTATCATAAAAAAAGGAACTAGACAGCAGTTCCTTTTTTTTGATAATTCATATCATCGTATACTTCTTGTTTATCTACTCTATTTATTAAAAGAGAATCCGATTCGAAAACGTTCCACTTGTATAATTTTGCATATTGTAGTATTTTTAATGTTTTTCGTAATAAGTCTTTATGACCTGCAATTAATGAAAAAGGTAATGCTATTCCTTGAATTTTATCTAACCCTATTTCATCTTTCACATGATATTCATCTGAGAAGCAAGAGTATCTTCCTTTTTTAGGATCCACTACTTTTCCTTTTATTATTTCTGCATGGACTGCATCAATACTAGAATCAATTATAAATGCTGGGCACCAAAAAATCCATCCATAAAAACACGATTCATACCATGCTGTTTCCCCTTCTCTGTTCCATTTTCCAACACTAATATAATCATCACCATTATAAAGACCCGGAGAATTTCCTAATCTCTTATTATTACTTTTTATTCCACCGGATTCAATTATATCAAGCATAATATCTAAACCATTATTATATATTATATTTGTTCCATGATAATAATAATCCATACTTCTTCCCCTCGTTACGTGTTATTCTAACATTTTTTTACTGTTTTTTCATTATTTTCTGTATTAATGAATACTTTTCCTTTTCTTGTACTTCTTCATACATCATGGTGTATCCACCAAAGTCAATTAATAGAATGACTTGATGATTGTTTTCTCCTAAATGAACTGTGTAACGTTCTCTTTCACTTTTGTTGAATAATTGATTTCTAAAATAGACATGAAGGGCTACTCTTTCCATTGGTCCTTTTACTGGATAACAGTTTAAGAACTGATCAGATAATTGAGATATTTTCTTTTGAACTAAATCGAGACTATCTTCTGCTTCAAAGTATCTCATTGCTTGATTACGATCAATATATTTACTTTTCATTCTTTCGATGGAATCACTAAAGTATTCGTTTTCAATGACTCCTAAATCTAAGTCCATTTCTCGAATGGTATTATGAGAAAGTGTCATTAATTTACTTGGATCTAATAGAGAATGTTTGGAAACAATATAATTTCCGTATGTTACTGGTTGAATTCTATATTGTACTTTTGCTAAATCATTTAATGCATCTATAAAGTATCTACCATGTTCTCCATCTACTACTAAAGCATATAAAGGAACATTGGAATTGGTTGCCTGTACTAGTTTGGAATCAATTCCTATGTAATCTAAAACATCTTTGATTAGTAGATGAAGTGATTTACACATGACATAAGGATAAGTTGTTTCATATTGTAGTGTTGGTACTACTTTTAGTTTTTCTTCATCCCTTAATTGAAAGAATGATAAATCTCTTTGTACAAGTTTGGATATTTCTACTGTGACATAACGAATAGCATAATCCGTATTCCAGTTATGATCTAAAACAGTATAAATGATTCTTTGTATTTCTGGTTTTCTTAGTATACTATTCATACGTCTTCCCCTTTCACAAACATGCGCTATTGTATCATATCTTGTTTAAAAAGTCATCTTTTCTTTACAGAAATGGCAAAAAATGATATAATATGCAACGAATGAGGGGTTCCTATGAAAGATTTACAATTTAAAAGTCGTGATGAGTTAAAACAATATATTCAAGATCATAAAGAAAAGTATTTAGGTGGAGGACAAGAAGGGGTTTGTTACTTGCTGAAAGATGGTTCTGTTATCAAACTATTACATGAGGATTATTTCCCACAATTTGCTTTACAATTTAGTGGTATTACCATTCCTACTTTCTATTTTGCAAAAAATGGAGCTTATGTTTCTGATATGGTTTCTGCCATCTTCATGGATCATGCTACGGGAGTTGTGCTTGAGAGACAGAGACCGGATGATCAAAGTTTTTCTATTTTAGGGGATCAATTAGATGTGGTTGTATCGGATGTTAAAAAAGCTTCTGATAAACATATTTTAATTCAGGATTTTCATCCTGGTAATATGATTTATGATGGAGAGCGTTTTAAGATCATTGATACGCTTCCATTCTTATTACTTCCTGGTAGTACTTATCAGAAAGAAAATATACGAGAAGTTATGGGAAGATTCTATGATTTCTTATTTGATGAAATGAAGAAATATCCTGTATTAGATGAAAAACATTCTTATCATGGAAAACTAGAATGCTTGGAACATCCAAAGGAATACTTAATGTCTGTTAAAGCCTATTTAGAGGAATTAACGAATCAAGAAGTAGATACTTTTTCTGATGCTCATCAAGCATTACAAAAAACATTTAAAAAATAAAAGACTCAAATGAGTCTTTTTATATTGCATAAAATAAGATACTGAATGATTGAAGAATACATCCTGCCAGTACAAATATATGAAATACAGAATGCATATATCTCATCTTTTTACCCATTCCATATAGAACAGCTCCTATCGTAAATACAATTCCACCACTTAGTAAATAGATCAATCCTTTGGTAGGAAGTGCTTGATATAAAGAGTTAAAAGATATTAATACCATCCATCCTTGGATTAAATATAAACCTAAAGATATTTTTTTGTATTTTTCTAAGTTAATGGAATTGAGAATCACTCCTATGATAGCACAAGTCCATATGATTCCGAATAAAGTCCATCCAACAGCACCGCCTAATAGACTTAAACAAAAAGGTGTATAACTTCCCGCAATAAATGCATAAATGTCACAATGGTCTAAAATACGGAATACTTTTTTGGCTCCTATTCTAGGACTTAATGCGTGGTATAGGCAACTGATTAAAAACATAATAATCATGGATGTTCCATAAATACAAGAAGAAACAATTCCAATTGTATTATGATGATACGCAGACATGATAATGGTTAATACTAAAATGGTTATTCCAAATAATACACCAAATCCATGCGTAATCGAATTTAATAATTCTTCTCCTAAAGTGTACTTTGGCACAGTAATTTTACTCATTTTTTCATCTCCTAGTCGATACATAAAGAACTATTCGTTTGAATAGTTTTTTTAGTTGTCTTCTTTTTCTTCTTTTTCTTCTAACTGATCTTTTTCATCTTGTAATCTTGTGATTGTTTTTTCTTTTTCATCAATCGCATTTCCTACTTCTCTATTTGCTTTCATGTAGGTACTACGATTTACTTGTCTCATCGTTTCATAACGTTTTCTAAGAGCAACATTTACAATTGAATCTGATACAACGTTAATACAAGCACTTAAATTATTATTTAAATTATCTACTTCTTCTTGAATTTCTCTAAATTTCTTTAGAGCACTCATTTCTTCATCAATTTGTTTTTGATATTGTTCTTTTTCACGTCGACGTTCTTCTCTTTTTTCTTCTTCTTCCTTTTCTTCTTTTTCTTCTTCTGTTAATTCTTCTCTCTTTTCATTCTCTTCCATATATGTGCCTCCTATACTGTTACTGCTGGTTTGTATGAAACGGTTCTAGATGGAGAAATAGAATTAACTTGTTCTTTGAATCCAGGAAGACCTTCGAATGCAGCTTGTAGAATTGCTTCTGCTTTTTGATAAACTGGTTCGAATCCTTCAATCTTTGTGATTAAACGATCTAGTTCTTTTAAAGTTGTTTCTGCTTCTGCAATTTGTGCTTTAATATCACTGGCATCATACAAAGCAACGGTTCTTGTTTGTTGTTGTCCATTTGCATCTGTATATGTTTGTGTTGTTGTAGCACTTAACATTTCATTTAATTTTGCAATACTGCTTTCACAGTTTTGTTTTGCTAATTTGTATTCATCTAATTTAGAAGTATCTAGCATTAAGTCATCTCCTAAATAATCTTTTAGGATTTGTAATGCTTCTTTAATAGCTGCTGCTAGTTTTTGTGCTAGGGCTATTCTGGATTGAAGAGCAGCTCCTATACTTTCAAGATTTGCACGATATTTATCCCAACTAGTTCCTACTAACTTATCTTTACTTCCTGTTACAAAGTCTGTAATTGCTTGATTGACATTTGTTGCTTCTGTTGCGTCTGTGCTTAATGTATCGGTTGCTCCAGAACCAAGAAGAGCATCAACTTCATCTAAATATACTTTAGCCATATTTCATTCCTCCTCTTCCTACTGCATATCCGCAAGTTCATCGGATGACCTTGCCGTATAGCTTCCTTCTTCAGCAACGGTATTTTCATCACCGTATGAATCGTCATATTCTACATCAACCGTATTTGCATTGGTTGTATATTCATCATCTTGATAATAATCATCATATGGGTCTACTTTTTCCTCTTCCCCATTATCATTATTCTTTTGATGATCCATATAAGCTTTTGCACCAATTCCTGCAGCTGCGGCAATTGTTAATCCTGCAACTACTGGTACAACTGGACTTGATTTTTTCGTTGTTGGTTGTTGAACTGGTGTTTCTTGAACAGGGATTCTTGTCATAGATGGTTCACTAACCATATCTACTGGAGAAGAAGTTGTTCCTTCATCCATTCCTGTAATGTCATCTGATAAGTCTCGAC
>CAMIXP010000002.1 GCA_946402785.1 uncultured Caryophanales bacterium
TTTTAATTCTTTCTATGATTCTGTCTTTTCCAAGTATTTTCATAATACTGAATAAGTCTGGTGATTTCAATCTTCCGGTTATCATAACACGAATGGCTTCACAAATGTCTCCTACATGTCCTTTATATGGCTCTGGATTATTCTTATAATCTTTTGGAGATGATGCATAACCATTTCTTAATGCGAATAGTTTAATGGCATTGAACCATTCTTCATTATCTACATCTAATTCTAATTCATTATTTACATAATCTAATACTAAATCAACATCATATTTTTTATCGCCTTCATATTTAGAATAAGCTTCTTTTTCAAATAAAGTGTCGATTGCATAACTAAATTCTTCTTTTACTTCACTATATTTTGAAATATCTTTTCTTGGTCTTGGACCATCTTTTTCAATATTGAAGAATTGAATCATATCTTGTTTATGTTTCTCTAATAAATTAGCATAGTCTGGATCATGTTTTTCTGCCCAAGCATGTGTTTCTTCATAGATATCTTTTCCACTCTTACGAGAGAAATAAGTCTTACATAAGTTTACTAATTTTGCTTCATCAAAGGATGTTCCACCGATTGCTTGTTTTTCAAATGAAAATTCAAAATCAAAGATATCTTTATCTGGATTATTTAAATACCACTCTTCAAAGTTTGTATTGGTAATGGTTGCTAAATATAAGTGTAATGCTTCTACTGGGATACCATTTTCTTCATAGTATTTAATTCCAAACCATGGATCTTTTCTTTTACTGATTTTTCTAATATTTCCCGTTTCTTGATCTTTAATGGTGATAGGAGCAATATGAGCATATTGTACTGGCTTAAATCCTAATAATTCAAATAATTGAATATGTAATGGTAAGCTTGATACCCATTCATCTCCACGGATAACATGTGTTGTATGCATTAAGTGATCATCAATTGCATGTGCAAAGTGATAAGTTGGAGTTCCATCTTTCTTTAATAAAACTGTATCTACATTGTGTTCTGGAAATTTCATTTTTCCTTTAATGCAGTCTACTACTTCTATTTCTTTATTCGCATCTCCAGGAGATTTTAGACGTATAACATATTCTTCTCCTTTTTCAATTCTTGATTTTACTTCTTCTAGTGATAAATCACGATCTACTGCATATACTCCATAAATACCAATCTTTGTTTTATTGATTTCTTGCTCTTCACGGATTGCTTGAATTTCTTCTTCTGTCATAAAACATGGATAAGCATATCCTCTAATAATTAAATCCTTAATATAAGTTTGATAGATTTCTGTTCTTTCACTTTGAATATATGGATCATATTCTCCTCCAAATGAGTATCCTTCATTTGGTAAAATATCAAAGTCATGTAGAACTCCTGTGATATTTTCAATTCCACCTTCTATCATTCTCTTTTGATCGGTATCCTCAATTCTTAAATAAAAGCTTCCTTTACTTTGTCTTGCATATACCATATCGGCAAATGCACTTAATAAGTTTCCTAAGTGAACACTTCCGGTTGGAGATGGCGCATATCTTGTTACCATTGCTCCTTCTGGTAAGTTTCTTTCTGGATATCTTTCTTCATAATAAGCGATATCATGTTTTAAATTTGGATAAAGTAAATCAGCTAATTCTTTTCTTTCTTGATCTGTCATAATTACACCTCTTTTAATTGGCTGCCCCAGTTAGATTCGAACTAACGCGTCGTGCGGTCAGAGCGCACTGCCTTACCACTTGGCTATGGGGCAATTTCCATATTTATTTTACAACAACATTTTGTTTTTTTAAAGCAAAAAACACCATTTCCTATCATTTTGACTTGTTTTGTTGATGTAAAGTGTTTTTTTTCTTTGAAAAATAATTGTGATACAAAAATGAAAATGATAAAATGATAATAAGGAAGTGTTGTCTATGGCAAGATTTTGTAATAAATGTAATTACCCTATTGAAGAAGGGGGACTATTTTGTACAGAGTGTGGAAGCAACGATATTCGTGATGATTCTACTCCTAAAAAGTTAGGAACGGAAAAAGTAGAAGAACCTAAAACAGAGGCACCAACAACTGTACCTGAAACAAATGCTCCTACTACGAAACCAGTACCTGCTAATGTAGGTGTTACTGTTAGTGGAAAAGCTCCTGAAGAAGATGAAACTCCAGAAGTAGATGGCTATGCTGTTTCTTTACCTCAAGTTGGTAAGATTCAAGACAGTAAGGAAGATGAAGTTAAAAATAATTTTGGAGAAGTCCCTGATTATATGAGTGGAGATAAAGAACCTGAAAAAAAGGTTATGCAAATTGATATTAAGAAAGATGTTCTTCATCAAGATGCTAGTAAACCTACTAAATTAGGAGTTCCTCCTGTTATTAATTCTGCTCCAAGAAGAAGAAAGAAAGATAATCCTGGTATATGGTTATTTGTTGGAGCTGGTGGTTTCTTAGCTTTAGCCGTTTTATTAATGTTCTGTTTCTATTATGGAAAAGCGGTTGGAGAGTTAGGACCTGGAGGACCATTTAAAGGAACTCTTAATTCTAAAACAACAACTGCTAATGAATATGATTACACAACTATGTTTAATACAGAAAATTCCTTTAGAGTTGGAAATGATGATTTTGGATATATCTCTATTCCAAACACATGGGTTAATTTCAAAGATGTAAATGGAAATAGTACTTTGCAATATACGGATAATGGTTCATGGATTGTAACGATTTATGCTATGCCAACAACTCAGATGACTGCTGAGGCTTGGGCAAACAGTGTTTATAAAGCAATCGTTAATAATGGTGGTCAAAATATTCAAACCTCTACTTCAACGATTGATGTATATAATGCATTAAAGATTACTGCATATTATCCAAAGCAAAAGAAATATTTAGCTACTTGGTTCTTTGAAAGCAAGGCTGGTAAAACCCATTATCTTGCAATTGAAGGTCCAGAAAGTAGCGGAGATCCTTACAATTCCATTTATAGTTTTAAAGAAGATCAATAAAAACAGGTTACACCTGTTTTTTTTCTTGTCAACTTGATAAAAAGAGAAACCTTTTTTATTGTGTTTTTTAGGTAGAAAAGATAAAATGATAATAGAGGGATGTTGATAGTATGGTAAGTGCTGGACAAGTTAATTCTCATCTAAGTGAGATTACGTCTCAAATCAAAAACTATAGTTCTATCATGGAAGGCCTTTCCGGTAGTTGGACAGGACCATCTCACGATAGTATTGAAGCAAAAGCAAGTGCTTTTGCTAGTGAATTCTCAGCTGCCCTATCTGGACAAATGGGAAATTTCGCTACTGCTTGTGATTTATATCAACAATATGAGACTTGTAAACAGAATATTGCAATAGCTCAAAGTAATTATAATCAGGCTGTTGCTAATAAAGATAATTCTTCTGCTAGTCACTATAGTTCTGAGATTTCTTCTTTACAAAGTAAGCTTACTTCTTTAAAAGGACAAATTGAAAGTTGTTTAAGTTCTGTTTGCGGTATTAAATTGGAAGCTACTTCAAATGGTGCTTCTGCTGCAACTACAACCTCTACATCTACTACATCTAGTAGTGGTTCTATTGAATATAAAACAACGCGTTTTGCGAATACAACCGTATGGTATTCTGTTATTCCAAAAGATATGATGCCTAACCTTGCTGTTGCCCATGATGATTATAGTAAGATGACAAGTGAAATTCCTACAGCTATTGCTCAAAGAAAAGGTGCTAAACTTGCTATTAATTTTTGTGTTACGGGTGATAGTATGGGTCTTATCTATACGGATGGCAAATTGGTAAGAAAGAGTAATACCAATTCTGGTGAGACATTATATATGACGCAAGATGGTCAATTAAATGCTGTTCCAAATAGTAAATATAATACTAATGATATTTTAAACTTAAATCCTGTATGGGCTTCTAAAGGATTCTACTCTATCATTAAAGATGGAAAATATATTAACTGGAATACCGATCTTGCGAAGGCAAGACATCCAAGAACCTTTATTGGTCAAGATTATGATGGTAATTACATTGTAGGTGTTTGTACCGGTCGTCGTGATAATGAAGCTGGATGGACCTTAAAAGATGTATATGACTTCGTTACAACCGAAGTATCAAGTAACGTACGTTTCTTGTATAACGCTGATGGTGGTGGATCAAGTGCTTTCGTCTATGATGGACAAAAATTAAATCCAAATACCGATAAGAGTGAACGTGCAAGACCTGACTTAATTTATTGGACATAAAAATAAGTACTAGAAATAGTACTTATTTTTTTTGAGATAAAATGTAATCTTTTAGTTCACTCTTGTAGTTTAATCCCATCATGGCTTCACATACAATGCAAGCAGATATAATGATATAACAAGCTAGTTCTAACACCATGGATGTTTCATTTCCTTCGATACTAGGAATGAATAATATGATGGCTAAAAAGAAAACAGATATTCCTAGTAATGCCATACATTTTAGATAACTAGTTTTTCCTACATATGTCTTTCTAAATTCTTTTTCTTTTTTCTTATATTGTTCTTTTGTAAGTTCATAGTACATGTTCATACCTTCTTTCTATTTTCATTTTATCATACTCCTATATAACAAAAAAAGACTTTTTCAAGTCTTTTATTTTCCATGGTAGCGAAAGAGGGGATCGAACCCCCGACCTTTCGGGTATGAACCGAACGCTCTAGCCAGCTGAGCTACTTCGCCATTTCGCATGTAAGTTGATTTTATCACAATATGACTTTGAAATGCAATAGTTTTTTTGGGATTTCAAATAAAAAAGAATAGTTTTACTCTTCACTACTCTTTCTTGGTATCTTTACATATTGTTTTGGATTTTGAACAGTTTCCCTTCCAATAATGACTTCATCATATTCTCCTTCATGACAGTGAACATCATCATAGGCATTTAGTGTAGCTCTATTGACTGCACTGTCTAATCCTCTACAACCTGATTTTCTTTTAATTGCTCTTTGAGCAATCTCTTCAATGAAGTCATCTTTTGCAGTTAGTTTGGTTCCAAGTCTTCCAAATACTTTTTGTTGCGTTAAAACTGGTGACTTATCGGATTCCCTTAGAACTCTTTCTAAGTTTTCTAGATTCATATCATTTAATTTAAAGATATCTACTCTACCCATGAATTCAGCTGACATTTGACCAACATCCATAAAGGCTTTTAAGACTTCTCCTTCATCGTCTTTACTGACTACTGCTGTGGATCCAAAACCAATTCCACGTTTATTTAATTCTTTATATACATCTTCAAAGGCACCATCAAAAGCAAAGATCATATTTCT
Organism: uncultured Caryophanales bacterium; assembly: GCA_946402785.1. Taxonomy (GTDB): domain Bacteria; phylum Bacillota_I; class Bacilli_A; order RF39; family UBA660; genus UBA3789. The sequence goes on from CAMIXP010000002.1 coordinate 5,267, forward strand.
TGTTTCAATGGGAACGACTTCTGTTTTGGCTTGTACATTTTCACAGGCATCATAGGTTGTTCCATCAAAGACTGGTAGTAATACATTTAATACTCCTCTACCACTAATGTCTTCTTTACTACTAGAACCTTTTTTATCAATTTCTCCAAAACATACGACAGCTCTTTCTGCTTTTTCTTTGTTTCTTCCACATTTAATATATAATTTCCAGAATTCTTCTTCTAAGTTTTTACCAACATATCCTGGAACAGTTAATTGGGTTGAATCAATTTTAATAAAAGGTCTTCCTAAATACTTGGCAATTAATTTCATTAATTCTGTTTTCCCACAACCTGTTTGTCCTGTGATTAAGATTCCTCTTTCATTACATTCTTCGTTTTCTATTTTTCTTGTGATTTCTGCGATCACATTTCTGGCGGGTTCATCTTGCGCAATTAATGTTTTAATTACATTCTGATAAATTTCATCAATATTAATTCTTTTGTTTAGTTCTCTGTCTTCCCCTTCAATGACGGTTTCTTGGGCTTCTCTTTTGATTTGTTCTCTCAATTCTCTTAGCTTTTCTAGAGGAATTTTTCCATCTAGCATGTCTTTTAAGAATTGAGATTGTTCTGGGGTTAAGACTCCTTGGAACATGACTTGTTTCGTTTCTTCCTCTTCGTCCTCTGCTTCGTCCTCTTTTTCTCCCTCATCTGGTGTTATGGTAACACGTTGTTCTAGGGGTTCTAGTGGTTGTTGATAAGGAATGACTACTTTATCTACTCCGGATACTTGTAGATCATCTAATGTTTTGGTCCCTTGAATGATATCATTGATATGATCTTTCATCGCTATGTAGTTCATTGGAATCACAAATATGATTCCATTATTCGCTACTGATACATAACAAACGAAGCGACTACATAATTCATCGTATTCTGGGATTGCTTCATCTATGGTTGCTTTTCCTACTTCTTTTGGTAAATCTGACATTTTGACTAAATTATTAAATCCTCTAGTAACTTCTGATTGTAGAGCATCTGGGCTTGTAATTGGCATATATTCTAATCCATTTTGGTCTGTAAATATTTTGCTTTTAGGATCATAACTTCCTGGCGTTGTGAAACTATGAAAAAAGAAAAAGTTTTGATCTCCTAAATAAACACGATCCATAATGGTTGCGACATAATCATTTTCCATAATCGAACCCTCCCTTAATCATTTATTATAAATAAAAAAAAAGAATGTGTAAATCATTCTTTTTGTTTTTATCCATTTTGTACGATGGTTTCAAATGCTTTTCCTTTTTCTTCGAAGTTTTTAAAGAATTCATAACTAGCTGCGGCAGGAGATAAAACGCATGCTTTTCCATCTTCTGTTTTTTCTATACTCTGCTCATAAGCTTCTTCTAAGGTATTTGCATACAGAATTGTTTTATTGGATTCACTTTCTAATCTTTTTCCAATATAGATACCGGTTGTTGGCATACAAATAATGGTTTTTAGATGAGAATTCTTTAAGAATTCAATAAATTCTTCATAATCAATTCCTCTATCTAATCCTCCTATGATTAGGGTTTCGATATTAGGAATGGATTGAACTGCATTTATCGTTGCATCTGGAATGGTTGCGATGGTGTCATTATAGAAATCAATTCCATGACTTTTTCCAATGTATTCCATTCTATATTTTAATCCTTTAAAGTTACGGATTACTTCTGCTGCTCGATTCATATCTAATCCTAGAATATGAGCGATTGTTAAGACAAACATGATGTTTTTTAGATTGTGATCTCCCAAGATCTTTCTTTCTCCATCTGTATATACAATCTCTCCGTTGATGATGACATCTTTTCCTTCTAGACGAGTAATATTTCCTTCTAAGTGTTCATTATCAAAACGTACGGTGTAAGCTGTTCCTTGATAAGGATATTCTTTGATTCTTTCTTGTAGATATTCATTGTCATCTGAATAGATTCTAAAATCATCAGATGTTTGATATTTAAAAATATTCATTTTATTGTGATGATAATGTTCTACGGTACCATCATGATCTAAGTGATCTTGATATAGATTTAAAATTGCGGCGATATGAGGGCTTTCTTTAACAAATTCTAATTGATGAGAACTCATTTCAATTACGAGTTTTGAGTTTTCTGTATAATGTTCAATTTCATCTAATACAGGTACTCCAATGTTTCCTAGTAAGTATACATCGTGTAATTGATCTTTTAGTACTTCATACGTAAGAGAAGTAGTGGTTGATTTTCCTTTGGTACCTGTAATTCCAATGATATTTTTACGATTTACTTCTAATAATAATTCTAATTGAGAAGTAATACGGTCCTTTATATTGGTTAAATCTACCTCTTTTAAGCTAATTCCAGGGGACTTGATAATCAAATCAAAGTCTTCTAGATGAGATAAATAATCATCCCCTATTCTCTTTTTTACAGGGTCTTCTACATCAATTTCTTTTTGATCTAAAATTGTTATATCTGCATCCGCTAGGTGTTTCTTAATAAATTGATAGGTTGATTTTCCTTCTCTTCCAAAACCAAGAATGGCGATTTTCTTATTTTTTAATTTTTCAACGATTTCATTCACCATAATGACTCAATTCCTCTTTTACAATCTTGTTATAGTAGTCTCCTAAGTTGTTTTCTTCATTATATTTTATGATTTCTTTCTTATCTAATTCTAATGGATAATGTTTTCTATAATAATCTAATAGATATCCTGTTTCTTCTTTTTCAATACATTCACTCACCGCAAGTCTTGCTTCTTCATAAGTTCCTACACATTCAAATGGTTTATTTTCTGTGTATCCTAATATTTCTTTAAATGTTTCTAATAGATCTTCTCTTTGATATAGGTCTTCTCCAAAGATTTTGATTCTTTCTTCTTTGGTTAAGAAGGGGCTTAAAATAATATAAATAAAAAGACATTTAGAACAGTTACAGCACCATTTCCATTCTTCTGTCTTACTTCCTAAGTTACAACTTCTGAATACTGGATGATAGATTCTATAATGAGAGAATAATTTCGCAATATTATATTCGGATAAACCTCTTAATAAGCTGAAATAATGAATATCTAGGTGAAGATTCTCATCCATATATGCTCTAAAATCATTTTCAAATTCAAATGTTTTAGAATACTGATGGTTGATGTTTGTACCCATTACAGTTGATTGGTTGGCTGAAGATTCATTGGATAAAACAATGTTCTTTTTTCCTAATAAATAAGCACAAAGGTAAGAAATAAAGGCAATGACAGATGATAATGGTGTATGGCCATTTAAAAATCCTTCTTCATTTCTTTTTACGATGGTTCTATCTAAGATTCTTTCTACTTTAATAATATCTTGATCGTGGTATCCTGCTATCACGGCACAAGATAAAGATGGATGTTTTGGATTGATGATCAAACAAGAATTATTCTCTTCATTCTTTAATAATTCTAGTGTTACACAAGAATCCTTTCCTCCTCCAATACAGATTAAGTTTCCTTTTCCTTCATAAGAGATTGGTTCTAAAACTTCTTTTTCTCTTGTACATGTTATATGGAATAATTCATCTTCTGAAATGGAAATACCATTGGTATATAAGAATTCTCCTAATCCATTAAAATATAATTTCTTTAAAAACTTTATTTGTTCTTCGGAAATGTATCCTGCTTCTATTTGAATATGAGGAGAACAAGTACATTTCACATAACTAATTAATTCAATTAATCCAATTTGAAATACTAAGTATTCTACATAAGAAGGATTTGGATTGATACGAATGGTATCTTTTTTGATTTTGATTTGTGGATGAAATTCACATAATCCTGGAATTTCAAATTGATATTCTATTTCTAAATCATCTTCTAATTTACAAGTATAGGATTTATATAGAAAAGTTGGATATTTTTCTCTATACTCTTTAAATATACCAAAATTGTCCATGTTGTCCTCCTTATCTGAAATTTACATTTCGATCGAATTTTTCTACAATTCTCATAACGCTCTTTGATGTATCACGAATTCGATTTAATAATAATCCTTTTAATAACTTTTTAGAAGCATATTCTACTTCTAAGTTATATACTTCATTAATTAAATAGACTAAGTCTTTATAGGAACCTTCATCTCCTGTAATATCATCAAACCATTTATTGATATTGTAGACTTCTCCATTGATTCTTAAGTTCGCTAGTGTATTAATAAAGGTTCTATTTTCTAATATCTTTTTACAAATAGAACTTTCTAAGTAATAAGAATTCGAACTATATTGATGACTTGTTTCACTATTAATGGCATAGATTGTATTACTAATATCTGGATTTGATTGATCAAAGGATTTCATAATATTAATGATTTCTTCTGTTTGTTTCGTATTAATAATCTCTTCTAACATATAAGAAGTATCTTTCTTGATAAAAGATAAGGTACTTTTTTGATAGATTCTATATGTTAAACCTGTACGAAGATAAATATAATTTTTTGTCTCTTTTACCTCATTTACGTAGGAATTAACGGCATGATTAAATTCATGTACGATGTTATCAATTAAATCTACTAGATTGGTTCCTTTATAATTTTGTAGAACCATAAATTTTTCTGTTTCAATTCCATTTTCAGTTCTTTTAGGTCTAGATGAATAATAAGCTTTTACATATTTATCTTTTGCATTGGAAACAACAATTCGAATGTCTCGAAAGGCATTTAAGATTAGTTTTTCTTTACTGCTTCCATATTTGATAATAAAGGCTGGAATAATGACATATAATAAATGCCTAATATTATGATCATATTGGTATTGGTCACTTATTTTATCAATGAATTGTCTTTCTCTTTGAATTACAAGATTTGCATCCATCTTGATCACCATTACTATTATAACAAATAATTCCTACTCTTGGGTAGGAATTATCTCTATCTTTACAATATCCTCTATGGATAATTTGAGGTTATTCTGTAGAAGGAGAAATCCTTGATAGGAATTCATTTTCTTAATGGTTCCTTCTATTGTTTGATATTTTCCTCCTTTTTTGGTTTTATCTTTTTCAAAATAAGTAATTTGAATCGGAGGATTATTCCTTACTTGTATTTCTTGAATTACTTCATCCAGTTTATTTTTTTCTTCTTCATCTAGAATTCTTTTAGAGGATGTATATCTTGCGGTTTCCCATATTCCTTCTTCATATCCTGTTAGGGCGGCAAAAGGAGAAAACTGCCCTGCCCTTTGTTCCATCGTTTGTCTTAGGTGATATCTTGGATTTGGATGCTCTAAATGGATGATATCTTCATAGGGAAAACTATTCTTTGTGTCCTCCCACTTGTCTGTTCCTGTCAATGGCTGTTCCTCCTTCCTCTAAATTCATTCCTCGTAATATGGCGTTTTTTCCATATTTGTTTTTGATTTCCAATAGTGTTTTTTGAAGATTATTTTCTTTTTCTTTGTTTTGTTTCTTTTCTTTTTTATCTTCTACGGGAGTAAATAAATCTAATTGTTCTATCTTAGGAGTATTTTCTTCTTTCTTTTTGGATATTAAATTTCCGGCTGCAATATTTATTCTTCTTACAACCAAATCTGGATTCATAATTTCTTCATACAGTTTTATGATATGATCCGTTAATATTTTGGTGGAAGAGGTATATTCTTTTAGACGAATCGTTCCATGTGCATGTTTTGGTACTTTTCTTCCATAAAAGTCGGTTGTAACTTCTCCTTGATAAAACTTTAGGTTTTCTACATCATATCCAATATCTAATACTAGTTGATTGGTTACTACTCCTTTATATACTAATTCTAAGGATAAATTATCCATCATTTCTTTTACAATTAATTTTGCGTGTTTATAGTCATATGGTTTATGGAGTACTTGTCCCGATGATAAACTATGAATTTTGGGGCGATAATTCTTCACATCTTTCATCGTACAAGGTTCCCATCCCCAGGCATGATCAATTAAGAATTCCGCTCCTATCCCAAACTCTTTATAAAGAAGTTCTTCTCTTTCTAGGGATGCTCTTGCAAGATCTCCCATTGTATAAATCTTCTTTTTTTCAAGTCTTGTGGCTATTCCTTTCCCTACTCTCCAAAAGTCTGTTATGGGTTTATGATTCCATAAAAGTCTTCTATAAGAATCTTCATTTAATTCCGCAATTCTTACTCCATATTCGTTTGCTTCAGCATGTTTTGCAACAATATCCATGGCAATTTTTGCGAGATACATATTCGATCCTATTCCTCCGGTTGCCGTAATACCTGTTTCTTCATAAACGGTTTGAATCATTTTGGTAATCATTTCTTTGGGAGTCATTTTATATGTTTTTAAATAGTTTGTAATGTCACAAAATACTTCATCAATCGAATAAGCAAAAATATCTTCTGGAGCAACAAATCGTAAGTATATATCATAGATTTGTGTACTATATTTCATGTAATATTTCATACGAGGGGGAGCTGCAATAAAATCTAATTCTAAAGATGGATTTGTTTCTAGTTCTTCTTCTAAATAACTTTTTCCTTGAAATGGTTTGTTATGATTTTTATATTTTCTTTCTTTGTTGATTTCTTTTACTTTTTGAATCACTTCATAGAGTCTTGCTCTACCGGATATTCCATATTTTTTTAATGATGGGGATACGGCTAAACAAATCGTTTTTTCTGTACGAGTTGGATCTGCTACTACAAGGTTTGTATGAAGTGGATCTAGGTGTCTTTCTCTACATTCTACGGATGCATAAAAGCTTTTTAAATCAATACAAATATACACTTTATTCATCGTATCACCCTTTCTAATCCCATTATAGCACTCAAACATTTGTTTGTGAATAGATAAATAAAAAAACTAGATTTCTCTAGTTTTATTTGATAGATGCATCGTAAATTTCATCGATTGCTTTTGCAAGTTCTTCATTGAATTCTTCATCTGTTTGTTTAGCAGATAAGTTTTGTAGTAAAGCTCTTGAGAAGGATGCAATCATTTGATGATTTTTTCTTAATAACTCACATGCTTCCTCTGTTTCATATCCACCAGATAAGGCAACAATTCTAATTAAGCAATTATATTGATATAAATCTAAATATAAGTCTGGTTGTGTTGGGATTGTGAATTTAAACATAATTAAATCTTTTGGTTGCCATGTATTTAATACATTCATAATTTCTTCTAATAAGATTGCTTCTGCTTCTTTTTTATCAGGAATATTGATATCTACTTCTGGTTCGATGATAGGAACTAGTCCATTATCACAAATTACTTTAGCAAAATCAAATTGTTGTTTTACAATCTTTCTGATTCCTTCTCTATTTGCTCCTAAGATAACACTTCTCATTTTTGTACCAAATACGTGTCTTTCTCTTGCTAGGGCTAATTGTTCTTCTAGATCAGGAATTGGTTTCATTAACTTCACATTATCTTGTTCTTCTTCTAATCCTTTATCTACTTTTAAGAATGAAACAATATTTTTATTTTCCCATAGATAGTCTGCTGTATACTTTCCATCTACTTGAGAATTCATCGTCTTATAGAACAAGATTGTTCCTAAGATTTTTTCACTTGTAAAAACAGGTGATGTAAATACTCTTTTTCTCATTTCATGAATCAAATCAAACATTTCTTCTTCTGAAGAGTATTCACTTTCTTCAATTCCATATTTCTTAAGTGTCTTTGCTGTTGAACCACCGCTTTGATCTAAGGCTGCGATGAAGCCATCTCTTTCTCTAACTATTTTTAATTTTTCTGGATCCATATAATCTTTCATAATAATAACCTCCATACCATGATATCCTTAAATATATCTATCATTCTAATTCTCCAATCAGAATCCCAATCTGTTCCTCCACTATCCCAGGAATCACTACTATCCCAGTCCGATCCGCTATCCCAATCATCATCGTCATAGTCATTACTCCAATAATCATCATCATCGTCATCGTCATAATCAGAGTGACTTGAATAATAGGAAGAATCCTCAAAGGAATAGGTATCATCTGATGTAGCAGATGAATCATAATAACTACTTGGATTATAGATGATATCTCCATCTAAATCGTTTGTTTTTTGCCATCCATTATTGTATAGATACCAACCATAATAGTAATAATAGGTTTGACCATTATAATTGTAATATCCTTTTGATGGTGTTGGTGGATGTAATTCTTTATACCAATCAAACTCATAATACTGTGTTTTTACATCATATTTCTTATATAATCTGTTGCTTTTATTCCATTTTCTTCCACCATATTTTGGTGTTCGAATGGTTCCTTCTGCTTGAGACCAAATATCTGTTTTTGCATCATAAATATACCATTCACAAGATATGGGATGTGACTTAGCACAATCTTTATATAAATATAATAATTGATTATTTAATTCATAATATCCAATGTGAAATCTTGTCTTGTAATCCATAAAAAAGCAAAATGCCGGAATAATTCCTATTGCGATTAAAACAATCAATAGATTTTTAAAAAAAGATAGTACTCCTGAATGATTTTTATGTTTTACATAATTGTTGTTTATTGAGGGTAAGGAATGATTTGACGTATTGATGCTTTTTTGATTTTGAATTTCTTCTTTTAACTTTAAATACAATTCATTAACAGCGTATGCTTCATCTTTTCCTTCATAACGAACGGCTCTTTCTCCGGTTGATTTATTCTTATAAACGACATAATTTCCTTTTTTATCATCATAATAAATACCAAATGCTCTCGATTCTTTTATATCTTTTCCGATAAAGAATCTGGTTGTTTCTTCTGAAGGAAGATTGTGTTCTTTATACCATAATTTTAATTCTTCTATTGTTTGTGGAACCGCATTTCCTACTCTTTTTAAATGTTCGTTAGGCGCCATACAATTCGGACATCTTTCCTCTGTATCGGACAAATAGTTCCCGCAATACTCACATCTTACTTTCATAAAAATCACCTACTATATAAGTATATCATAGAAAAAGAACACCGTCGTTCTTTTTTAGAAAATTAATTCTATTGGACAATGATCAGATCCTTCTACTTCATCTAATATGATGGAATCTTTTATTTGTTTCATAAAGTCTTGATTTACGATAAAGTAATCTAATCTCCAACCAATTCCTTTTTCTCTAGCATGTCCTAAATAACTCCACCAAGAATATTGAACTTTTTCCGGATAGAAATAACGGAATGTATCGATAAATCCACTTTCTAGTAATTCTGTCATTTTATTTCTTTCTTCATCTGTAAATCCAGCATTTCTTCTATTTGCTTTTGGATTCTTAATATCAATTTCTTGATGGGATACATTTAAATCTCCACAATAAATGATAGGTTTCTTTTTCGATAAATCTTTTAAATATTTTTTTATAATTTCTTCAAAATTCATACGAGAATCTAATCGTTCTAATTCTCTTTTGGAATTGGGTACATAACAATTTACTAAATAGAAGTCTTTATATTCTGCGGTAATTGTTCTACCTTCTTTATCATATTCTTCTACTCCTATTCCATAGGTTACGTTGATTGGTTTTTCTTTTGTATAAATCATTGTTCCAGAATATCCTTTTTTCTCTGCTGGATACAAATACTCTAAATATTTTTCATTATGATAGGGAATTTGTTCTTCTAATACTTTTGTTTCTTGTAGACATACAATATCTGCTTTTTCTTTTTCAAAGAATTCTGGAAATCCTTTATTACAACAAGCTCTTAGTCCTGCGACATTCCAAGAAATTATCTTCATGTTATCACTCCTAAGAAAATTGTATCATTTTTCAAATTTTTCTTCAATTAATCGAATTGGTAATGATTTATCTCTTAATAGATCTGTAATAGATATATCATTATGAATATTATAGATAATCTTTGCTAGATACTCAGAACAGTCACATACATGTAACCATTTTTCTTGTTTATACTCTTCTGGAATATAAGAAAGGTTTGTTGTATATACACCATCTAGCATTCCTTTTTCATAATATTCTTGGAATTTTTCAATTCCTTTTGTAAATAATGCATATGTTACAACGATAATAATATGTTTTACTTTATATTTATGTAATTCTTCGATACAGTCAAACATACTTCCACCGGATGAAATCATATCATCTGAAATAATCGCAGTGTATCCTTCTAAGTCATTATTTCCGCAATAGTCATGAGCAATCACTGGATATTTTCCATCTACTAAGTTATTGTAGTCTCTTTGCTTAAAGAAACTTCCTGCTTCTCTATGAATATATTTGGAATTAAAGGAATTTAGATATACATTTCTTCTTCCGGTTGCTCCATTATCTGGTGCTACAAATACAATTTTTCTTAATCTTACTTTTGGAAGATCGTTGATTAATTGTTCTAGAATGGTATTGGTTGGGAAAAAGTTATTAAATTCCATATTATGAATGGCATGCTCTACTCCTTGATCATGAGCATCAAATGTAATAAATCCTTTTATACGACTCATTTCATCTATTTCATGTAACATCATTCCACAGGCAAGGTTTTCTCTCGTATTTCTTCTATGTTGTCTTCCTGCATATAGAAGTGGCATAACAATATTTAATGTCTTAGCATGACAATTACAAGCTCCAATTCCATCTTTTAATTGCTGCATGATATCGTTTGGACTTGTATGATTGATAAAACCATGCATCTTGTATTCAATGGAATAGTTTCCAACATCTGTTAGTAAGAATAGATCTTTTCCTCTTACCGTTTCTTCAATTTCTACTTTGAAGTGTCCATCTTCAAAATAGTTCTGTTTGATAGGAACAATAAATGTATCTTTTTCTGGGTCTAAATGATACATATCCAGTAGATATTTATCCACCTTCTCTCCTAGTTCTTTAGCACTGTCAAATACCATGAGTCTTAATGTTTCTTTGTCGATTTGTTTTTTCATAACCTTTTCTCCTTTCAATCAAAAAAGAGTAAATTTGTTTTTACTCTTTATTTTACTAATAGAAAATATAATAAAACCAATATTCCTAATACGATTCTATAATATCCAAATACTTTGAAGTCATGCTTACGGATGTAGTTGATTAAGAACTTAATAACAAATAAGCTTACTACAAAGGCGGTAATTGTAGAGACAACTAAAATTCCGATTTCTAATCCGGAGAATGATAGTCCTACTTTTACGATGTATTTTAATAGTTTTAATAGGGATGCTCCTGCCATAACTGGGATTGCTAAGAAGAATGTGAATTGAGCAGCAACCGATCTTTCAAGTCCTATTAATAATCCTCCAATGATTGTTGATCCACTTCTGGAAGTTCCAGGTATTAATGCTAGTAATTGGAATCCTCCAATTTGAACTGCTTGTTTATAAGTAATTTTACTTACTTCTTTTGTTTTTCTCGATCCTATATTTTTCATTTCAATAACAATGAAAATAATACCATAGATGATTAATGCTAAGGAGACTACAATGCTGTTATAGAAATGCTCATCTATCCAATCATCGAATAATAATCCAACAACAGCGGCTGGGATACAAGCTACTAGGATTTTGCCCCATAGATTTAAGATATCTTTATCCCACTTGATTTTTCCTTTTTCTTTCTTGAGAGGCCATATGCTCTTAAAGTAAAGGACTACTACCGCTAAGATAGCTCCTAATTGAATGACAACTTCAAATAACTTATAGAACTCATCTGTTACATTTAGTTGTACAAATTCATCTAATAGAATCATATGTCCTGTTGAGGATATTGGTAACCATTCTGTGATACCTTCTACGATTCCAAATAGAATTGCTTTTAGTATTTCTATCATATTGTCTCACTCCATACATAGACATTGTATCATAAAAATATTCATATCCTAGAATATTTTTTCTTTTTTTAAATCTTTTTTTAATTTTACGTTAATTTTGTTTATTTTTGGGAATAAACTTTCTAGCTCCTTGTAGACAATAAGACTCAATATTCTTTGCTAATACATCACTTGGTGTTTGAAAATCATTCTTAATCCAATAATTAATAACGCCTAATGCTCCATTAAAAATAAAGACAACAGCATTCTCTAATTCAGGTCCTGCAATATCTGGTTGCTCTTCTTCCCATCTACCCATACATTTTTCATAAGCTACTTCTAATACTTCATTTAAGAAATAAACATTATTATCCGTATTAAATAAAATTCTTACTAATTTTTTATTATTTTCAAAGATAGAAAGAATTCCTTTTGTGAAAGAATAAATCGAATGATCTTGCATTCTTTCTATTGAGGGAGAATTTTTAATTTCATCAATAAATTCTTGTTCAATATTTTTTAATAAATCATAAACATCCATATAATAACGATAAAATGTTCCACGATTAATATCTGCAATTTCACAGATTTCTGTAACTGTAATACTGGATATATCTTTTGTTTCTAGTAAACTTAAAAATGTATCTTTAATAACCTTTTTGGTATATTTAATTCTTCTATCCATAATGTTCCTTTCTTGAACAAATTGATATTATTTTGTTCAATAACGTACAATTGCTTCTTTAATTGCTTATTGATTCTCTTTCCTTTTCGATTATACAATATTATTGTTAGATATTCAACAAATGTCTAATAGTTACGAGGTGTTTTATGGGTTTCTTTTTATTTCGAAAAAAGAAAAGAATATGGGAAAAGTTTTATCATAAGAATGAGAGAACAGTAGATGTTCCTCCTATGTCTTTATATGAATTTTTATATGAAAAAAATATCGATCGAATGGATAATATTGCGATTAATTATTTAGGAAATAAAATTACTTATCGTGTTTTATTTCATGAGATTGATTTGTGTGCAAAGGCTATGAGAAGTCAAGGTATCCGAAAAGGAGATGTTGTCTCTATTTGTATGCCAAATACTCCTGAATCTGTCATTGCTTTTTATGCTGTTAGTAAAATTGGGGGAATTGCGAATATGATTCATCCCCTATCTGCAGAAGAAGAAATTAAAAAGTCCATTGCAGATACAAAGTCTGTTATGTTATTTACGGTTAATTTTAACTATAAGAAGATTGTAAATATCTTGGGAGATACGAATCTCTATAAAGTTATTTTAATATCTCCTAGAGATTCTATGACGAAAGCAATGGGAATTGGTTATTATTTGATGCAAGATCGTAAAATTAAATTACCGAAGAGTAATGAAAGTTTTATGTTTTGGAAAGATTTTAGGGCTAAAGGAAAGAATTATAATCGAGATGTATTAAATCCTACTACTTGGAATGAAGCTGCGGTTATCTTACATAGTGGTGGTACCAGTGGTACTCCTAAGAGTATTGTTTTATCGAATGGTAATATTAATGTTGTCATTGGACAAGCTCAAATTGCTTTACCGGAAAATAATGATCGAGATTCCATGTTAGGAATTCTTCCAATGTTTCATTGTTTTGGATTAGTTGAATGTACGCATTATCCTCTTTCGATTGGTGCTTGTTTAATACAAGTTCCTAAATTTGATGCAGGAAGATTTGATAAATTATTAAGAAAATATCGTCCTTCTATTATTCCAGGGGTTCCTACTTTATTTGAAGCTTTAATGAGTAATAAACATATGGATGATGTCGATTTATCCAATGTTAAATATGTCGTTTCTGGAGGAGATTCTTTAAATGAAGAAAGAAATCTTGCGGTGAATGATTTCTTAAAAGCACATCACTGTAGACATGGTGTTGTACAGGGATATGGTATGACGGAAACGAGTGGTGGTTGTGTCTTTAGTAGTACAAGTGCTTATACCTTAGGTAGTGTTGGAATTCCTCTTCCTGGAAATGATATGAAGATTGTAAATCCAGATACCAAAGAAGAAGTAGATATTGGGCAAGTAGGAGAAATTCTTATTTCTGGCCCTTCTGTTATGATGGGATATTTAGATGACGAAGTAGAAACCAATAAAGTTTTAGAGAAAGATAAAAAAGGCGTTATTTGGGTCCATACAGGCGATTTAGGTTATATGGATAAGAATGGGTGTCTCTTCTTTGTACAGCGCTTAAAACGCCTTATTATTTCGTCTGGATACAATGTTTATCCATCTCATATAGAAGAAATCTTAAATAAGCATCCAGCTATCTTAAATTCTTGTGTTGTTGGGGTTCCTCATCCTTATAAAGTACAAGTTCCTAAAGCTTATGTTGTTTTAAAGAGTGAATACAAAGAAAATTTAAAATTACGTAGTGAAATTAAAGAGTACTGTGAAAAGAATTTAGCAAAGTATATGATTCCAAAAGAGTTTGTTTATCGTGAATCCTTACCAAAGACAATGGTTGGAAAAGTCGATTATAAAAAACTAGAAGCAGAACAATAAAAAAAAGACTAATGATTAGTCTTTTTTTATGGCATCTCTTAAACTTCCAATTAAATCTGCTATACCGGTTGATTGATTTCCTTGATTGTTGGCAGGAGTTGGAATTTCTACTTGTGGTGCATCATAGTTTGTGAATGGTTCTCCTGAAACAATATTATAAACATATATTTCTTTTGGTGTTTCTGATAATTCAATTTGAATTAAAGGATGAGTTACTAAAGCGAAAGCATTTTCTACACTATCTGGTGTTTGTTCATTGACATAGAAGTATAGATCGTCTCCTCTTTTATAAACACTATTTACAACGATTGCATATCCACTTTTATCTTTTTCTCCCATAGCGATATACAAATTACGTGTTTCCCCTACTTTTTCATATTTATATCCTCTTGTTGTGAATTTACTCATTTGTTCATAATCAATTACTTCATAATCTTTATAGGTTTTCAATTGTAAGAAGTTATTATCATTATGAATCATACTATAAAGACATCTTTTTCCAAACTCTGATGTAATATCATTGATGGTGACAGACTTTGTATCATTTTTGAAGAAGAATTTTAAATCCATGAAAATTCTTAATGCTGTCATTTGATTCTTTTCAAATTTAATTTCATATCCGCCTAAATTTTCCATATTACATGGTGGTTGATCACACTCTATTTTTCGATTCTTTTCAACTTTAATCTTATTCGCATCTCTATGAATTTCATATACATATTGATCGGCAGAATAATTTAATGTTTGATGAGCTACTTTTGCGTAAGCTTCATATCTATTTTTTAAGAAGATTGCTAAAAGAATAATTAAAATGATTTCTGGAATGGTCATGATATTACGAATGGTTTTCTTTCTTTGTTCTTTCTTCCTTCTTATTTCTTGAGGAGTTGGAATATCTTCCATTCCTTTTTTGATGGTTTGATTCGTAACAGTTCTTTCTTGACTTACTGAAGACGTATTATGCATCGCCTTTTCTTGTTCTTTTACGCGAGCTTCATCTTCTTTTGCTCTTTTACGTTCTTCTTTAGCTTCTTGTCTTTTTTCTTTCCATTCTTTCCATTTATTTTTTCGTTCTTTTTTCTTTTCTTCTTTCTCTTTTTCTTTTTGTGTTTCTTCGGTGTTTATTTCCATTAGATTATTATTCTCATTCATACTAATCACCTATTATCATATTATCATACTTTTATGATTTCTTTTTTCCTTTTTTTGGCTTCTTTACACTTACTACTGGTTTTAATTCTTTTGGAATCTTTATTTCTTCTATTTTTTTAGATTCATCTAGTTTTAATTCTCTTTTAAAGGAATCTAGTTTTTCTTGGCGTTTGGATTCTTTTTTGATTCTTTCTTGTTGGATTGTAATAAATGTTACTGCGACTAATACTCCTAAGATGATTCTAATATCCATTCATCATCCCCTACTTTCTATTCTCATTATAACATACTTTTCATATTCTTTCTCTTATATTATAATATTCCTAGTGAGGTGATAGAATGAAAAGACTAGGACTTTTATTTCTTGGTTGTTTGATTCTTTGTTGTGGATGTGAGAAGGAAGAACCAAATCTAAAAATTAAAACAGTAACTCCGGATGTATCTCCAGAAGAAGTGGTTCCAGCTTATGAGGATTTAAATCATACTCCAATTGGAATTTATTCTTTAAATGGTAATACTCTAACGAAACTTACAACCATTCATAAACAATTGAATGTAGAAGAAGATATTGGTGTTTTTCAAGTCTATCCTTCGAATGAAGATACGATTTATTTAGATAAAGGTTTTGCGGATTCTTATTATGAGAAATGGATGTCTTATCAACCTGTTAAACTTGGATTTAATCTATCTTTTCATTTAACTTCTGGAGAAGATGTTTCCTATAATATTTATTATCCATCTGATTGTATGAATCGTTGGGAACATTTAATGAATTATTTATATGATGATTATGCAAATCGTGGAAAAGGTTTTTATTCTCATATTGAGAGTGAAGAATATACAGAAAATACGTTGTATACTGCGATTAAAATACAAAGTAGTTACCAGGTATCTGAAATTGATTCTCCTATTCTCCTTACTGCTTTCACTTATGATGGTTTTGATGATTTTGATGAGAATGGAAAGTATCGAGGAAATAGTTCTTATACGATGACGATTTGCCCTGAAGGAATTAATTGTTAAAAAAAAGATGCTTCGGCATCTTTTTTAATACTGTTTTTCTTCTTCTTTTTGATATTTTTGTTCATATTTTTGTTTATATTCTCTAAACATGTTTCTTGCATATTCTCTAAGATAATTATAAATAACAAACGTTGTATTGCTTAGTTCTTCACTGACTATCCCTGCTTTTTGGTCTCTATTATGAATGTGTTCTACTTTTGAGATTGCATCTTGGTAAAGCCGATCTAACTCTTCTTGATTTATAAAGGATTCATCATCAAAATGATCTTCTATTCTTGCAATCCTGTAAGGTCCACTATGTGTATCATTATATTCCTCTGTTAAAAAGATATGAAGAAATGGTGGAAATAGGATTTCTTTTTCATCACTAAACATTCCTCCGTCAATTACGGAATCTATCGATACATGCGGAATAAAACCTGTATTCACTTCATAAGCAAAAGAGGTTGTATTTGGATAGTCAAAAACGGTTGCTTCTGATGATGATGCGGATGTTGACTTAAATGAGTTTAATTCCCTTCTCTCATATGCAGGAACATTATTCTCATTTTCAAATCGATATAAATATTTTTGTCTTAATGGGTTTGATAATGCATACTCACAGGATGCATGAATGATGGATTTGATCATATCTATCATATCCTCTATGTATCTTATATTAACATCTTTATAAGGTACTGAATCCGGATCCGAAATAAAACTTAAAAATATATTTATATTACGATAATTAATACTGCCTGTATATAAGAAAGCATAAATACTATCCATTTCTGGATGTATTTTTTGAACAGCTTCTTCTGCATTTGAATTTTTGTATATTTCTAAATAGGCTAATTCTTTGTTTGTTAATGCCATATAATCACCTTCTTTGAAAAAAGAAGTTGAGTATCAACTTCTTCTTATTATACACAAGTATATCCACCATCAATTGGTAGAATGACACCTGTTACATAACTTGCTTCATCACTTGCTAAGAAGATAGCTCCTGCGTTTAGTTCTCCTTCATGTCCATATCTTCCGATTGGAACTGTTCCTTTCATGTATGCAGTAAATTCATCTGTAATTAATGTTTCGTGTGTTAATTCTGTATCAAAATATCCTGGACAAATGGCATTAACGGTAATTCCTTCTTTTGCAAGTTCTGATGCTGCAGCTCTTGTGAAGTTAACAACACCACCTTTTGATGTATGATATGCGATTGTTCCCATTGCCATGTTTCCTACTAAACCATACATAGAAGCAATATTAATAATTCTTCCATAATGATTTTTCTTCATAATTTTACCAAATTCACGTGTTACATAGAATACAGAATCCATATCGGTAGAAATGGTGAAATCCCATTCTTCATCTGTCATATCTAAAACACCAGCATTTTTGGCACTACCTGCACAGTTTACTAAGATATCTACTTTTCCAAAATATGCTTCTGCTTCATTAGCTGCTGTTTTAATATCTTCTACGTTTGTTACGTCACATTTAATTGGTAAAACACGAACTCCTTTTACTTCTAGTTCTTCTCTTAAATCTTCTAAGCGATCCATTCTTCTTGCTAAAAGAACTAAATCTGCTCCTTGGTTTGCAAAAGCGTGTGACATTTGCTTTCCTAAACCACTACTTGCACCTGTAATAACAGCTACTCTTCCTTTTAAATTAAACATGTTTTTATCCTCCTATTTTTACTAAATCATTATAACATGTTTCATTCATTTAGGATTGTATAATTTCGTCTACTTTACATGTTTCATTGGCGCAATTCTTTTATCGACATAATATGTTCTTTGTCTTTCGTATGCTGCTTTTGCTGGCATATCTCCTATAAATATATATTCATAATCATCAAATACAAGTTTTTTGTCTTCATATACAATTTGATCTACTAGTTTTTGATCTAAATGATCAATTTCTCCATAAAATGGTTCTTCTCCTATTTTATGATGATGTATATCACATACATCCACTGGATTTGTGAAATCTACTATCATATGTTTGATTTCTTTTGTATCAGTTTCTTCGAAGGAAAGCATATTGAAAGCATGAGAAGATCCTTCCTTGTCTGTTGAGAAAGAATTATTTCCCATAAAAATATAACTATGATATCCAAATAATTTTAATATATTTTGTGCCATAACAGAATATTCTGTACATTCTGCATTTCCTTTTCCTTTAAATTTCTTCATACTATGTTCTTCTGTTGGTTGAAAGGGAACTCCATCTTTATCATGAATGATGCTAAACATTGTATAACGATCTACTTGTGGATTTTTTCCAAAATATTCTTTTAGGAAATCTCTCAAATATCCAAATAATTCATAATCATTGACAATATCTTTATCTTTTACCCATTTACAAAATTCTATTAAAGCATCTTGATCATCTGCATAATAGTATCTTCCTTGATTGTAGATCATTCCTAATGCGTTATAGGAAACTCCAAATACAATTTTCATATCTTTGGGAATAAATAAATTATAGAATGCTTGTATCATAAAATTCATTTTTCTGTTTGTTTGTTCACCATAAACTTCTTTGTATTCCGGAGTTAGATCAATGTCATATCCTAGCACTTTTACTTGAGGTGCTATTTTTCTACTGAGTCTTTCTAGACGGTGAATTCTTGCCTTTACTTTTCTTTCGATTTGTTCATCATCTAATGTTCTTAATTCCTCTAAAAAGTCCATTGAATCTTCCTCCTTTTGATAGCTTATTATTATACCATAAAAAAAGATAAGTTTCCTTATCTTGATCCTCTTTTTCTTTGTTTTGGTTCTTCTTCATCCTCTTCTTCTACTACGGTTACTTGATATCCATGTCGTCTAGCAACTTCTATTACATATTCATCACTACAGTTTTCGTCTCTTAATTTCTCTGCTTCTACCATGGCTCCACCAAAACCTCCTACAAAGAAAGCCGCTTCGTCATCCTTAATTAATATTTCTTTTAATTCATCGATTGTCATGGTGTCCTCCTATGAGTTCATTGCAAATATGAATATAAAGACAATTAGCGCAATTATTAATAATAAGAAGGTGGCAATTATAAATCCAATATAAACCCATAATAGTATTTTAGCGAATTTACTTGTTGGATATTTGAATCTCGCAACAATAACGATTACAAATGCAGCAATTCTTGCAACAGATCCTAATCCAGAGAATCCTGTAGTTAGTACTTCTGATTTCAATAAAACATCTAAAAGGATACCTACGATACCAAGTGCTAAAGGTGCTGCGAAATATAGTAATAAAGATATGATACATAATTGATTTGCTTTCTTTGTATCATAAGCATAGGCATTTTGTGGTGGTATGGTTGTTGGTTGTATTGTATTTGTTTGGATTACCTCACCAACTGAATAACCACAGTTTGTACAAAATTTATCTCCTGGTATCAATTCTTCTCCACATCTAGAGCATTTCATAAGATCCCTCATTTCTATTAAAATCGTACCATATTTTGTTTTTTACTACAATAAAAGCAAAAAAAAGAATTACTTATTTACGTAATTCTTTTTAATATATTGCATGTCGTGTTGTTCTACTAGTTTTCCTTTTCCATTAGAATCAGAACCAGCAGCAATTGTAATTTTACCATAGTTTAAAGCTTTTCTATAAGTAGGGAATTCTGTTTTTTCCGTTAATTTAGCACCTTGTACTTCATAGATATAATTAATAGTATCCCATAATTCTCTAGCACCTACTGGTACTTGATAAGTTTTATCTCCCACTTTAATGGCATATGGTTGTGGTCCCATAGAGGAACTACGATATGCAGGTGGAAGTGTAATAGAACTATAAGGTACATTTAATTCATCGGCAACACTACATTTAACAGCAGCCATCATATAACTAAATGATACATCTTGACCATATTGGTGTACCCAACTTAGACAAGTTCTATATAATAAATCTAATTGTTTTAATGCAACTAATTTTTGTTGTACTAAAGTAAGA
This sequence comes from uncultured Caryophanales bacterium, assembly GCA_946402785.1. Taxonomy (GTDB): domain Bacteria; phylum Bacillota_I; class Bacilli_A; order RF39; family UBA660; genus UBA3789. The sequence continues at coordinate 25,649 of CAMIXP010000002.1, forward strand.
TCTTTTCCCTTGTAAGAAGCTTGTTTTTTCAATGCACGAATTTCTTCGATTGGCAATGAGAATACTTCTTGATATTGTTCATCTGTTAATTCTTGAAGTCCTTCTACTCCTGTGAAATCCATGTCTTTTAATTCATCAATAATATCTAGACTGAATTGTAATTCATCAGCAGCTTCTACAATGTCTTGTTCTCCCTCAAATCTTAATTGATTATTCAATAACATTTCATCCATTTGTGTAACATCTTTTACTTCTTGGATTTCTAAGATAGCACTTGGTGTTATGTTGGATAAGTTTGCCTCTCCTACACAACTTTTACATCCTAATACCAATGTTCCTGCTAATGCTAAAACACATAGTCCTGTTGTTACTTTTACTGTTCCTTTTTTCATGTTGCTTACCCCCTTCACTCAATGTGTCAACATTATACCACAAATGTTGGTTTTTGTCAATTTTGCAGTGTGTTCATCAAACAAAAAAGCGACTGTTATTTGTCGCTTTCTTCTTCTATTTCTTTGGCTACAAGAATTTGATATTTAGAGTTTCCACTCGCTCTTTCATCAAAACTACAAGTTTGTAATACCAATACTTTTGATTCTTCTGTTAACTCTATTTTTTTATATACAAATGACTTTTTTCTTAATTTTTCTAGATGTTGTTTGTAGGTTAATCCTCCAAAGTTTTCTACATTCACATAATCAAAGTCTTTATTCTCTATATAACTAGAAAATACTTCATACGTGTGTTTTCCATTACTATCAATTAAATAAATATATGGATTTGCGTTAAAAAAGTCTTTTTTATTATATTTCTTTAAATTGGTAAATGGTAATTGATCCCATGGATCACTATGACTATAAATTAATAATTTTTTGGATGTGAATAAATTCGTTCGATAATCTAAGAACGTTGCTCCTGCTTCTAATACTTCACGTGTTTTTGTGTGATTTAAATAGTAATCATTATTGTCTGTTTGTACTACTACTTCTTCGAATAAATTAGGGAATTGTAGAATGGCAACAATATCTTGATTATTATACTGAATTCTTAAATTCTTAATGTATTCTTCATAATTGAATTCTTTCTCTTCAACTGGCTCTTCTACTACAACTGGTTTTAATTCTACTTCTACGGTTCTAGGACTGTTCCAGTATATAGAACAACCAAGTAAAAAGGGAACCACCATTAAGAATAAATATCCTAATTTCTTTTTCACCATATCACCTGATTTCGACGCCTATTATAACACAAAAGGCTTATTTTTACAATAAAAAAGAGCGTTACCGCTCAATTTTATTGTTCATTTTTTCTTGCTACTACTACTGTATAACTTGTAGCTAGTAAAGTAAGAATCATTTCAAATAGAACATTATTATTTCTACCTGATTTCTTCATCATAACTCCAGTTGGTGGAGGTGTGATTTCAGGAACAGGTCCATTATAAGTATTATGAATATCAAATCCGTCGATTGTTGTTTCATAGAATTCTACTGCTACCTCTTCGATAGAGTAAACGATTTCACAACCTACTTCTCCGTCTCTGATTGTATACTTAGGAAGATGTTCGAATGTATATGTCCATTCATTTTCTGCTGTTAATTCAGCTGAAGCATAGATTTCTCCGTCAGCTAATAAGTTAACAGTAATACTTCCTGGTCTCTTCTTATACTTATCATTTTCATCATACCAATATTTGTTAACAGTGATTGTTCCGTCTTCATTATATGGAATCTTATCATGTGTATTGGTAATTTCATTTGTAATTTCTGTAGTATCTTCTGTATTTTCTACAAATGTAATTTTTTCTGTTTCATATAAGTCAACTTTATCTTCTGTTAATGTATATTGTACTAACTCTTTATTGTAGTATTTTGGTAAGTTCGTGAATGCGTATGTCCAAGGTTCATCTTCAAATCCTTCATTAATTTCATATACATCCATTACTTCTTCTTTTACTACTGTTTCTCCTACTTTACCTACTAAGCGTACAGTAATAAAGTCTGGTCTCTTACCATCATTGTTATCGAAGTCATCCCAGTTCTTTGTTACTTTGTAAGTAATTGTTGCAGGTTCATGAGAGTTTGTAATTGTATATCCGTCTACTGATGGTTCATATCCTTCAGGAATATTTTCATCTGTTTCAGCAACAGTATATTCAATTGGTTCTCCCACTTTTCCTTCTCTATTTACTGGATAATCTTTGAATGTTACTTTCCATTCAGTATCTTCAGTAGCTTCTAATGTTTCTTGTTCTACTCCGTCTGCATATAATGTAATCTTAACGCTTCCTGGTCTCTTACCATCATTATCATCATTATCGTCCCATGCTTTAGAAGCAACGATATCTTTTAATAAATGAGAGTGAGAGTTTGTAAGTGTTATTGTTCCATCTGCTGCAGTTACGTTTGTAGTATTTGGATACATTTCAGTATCTACTCCTGATTCTTCAACTGTGTAAGTAATCCATGTACCTTCATGGAAGATTGGTACATTAGTAAATTTAGATACCCATCTATTTGCATCATTTTCATCTACGTCAGCTGTAGAAATTGTAATTGAATCCGTATAAACTGGATCAGTTTCATTTGGTACAGTTCCTGTTAATGTAAATGTAATAGATGTAGGTCTAACATTATCACGATTATTTTCATCGTCCCATACTTTTACAACTGGAATTTCTTTAGATAAGTCTTTAATTGTATTAACAATTACTAATCCTTCATCTTCTCCAGTTTCTGGATATGATACATCATAGTAATCTTTAATTTGTTGTGTTTCTTCTTCTACAACTGTATAAGTTACTGTTCCAGTACCATGATCTTTATTTACTGGTAAGTTTTCAAATGTATGTTTCCATTCATTTTCATCACTTAATTCAACTGGGTTTGTTAATCCTTCAATTGAAACTGGTTCTCCATCAGCTAATAGAGTTACTGTGATAGATGTTGGACGATAATTCTCGCCTTTTTCATCTACCCATGTCTTAGATACAGGAATATTTTTCTTTTCAGTATTATAAGTGTTCGTAATTGTAGTTCCATCAATAGCTTTTGTATATCCTGCTGGTAATTCTTCATCTACTACATAGTTGATTTCTTTACGTTCATTACCTACGTTCTTATATTTCTTTAATCCTGTAATTGTATATGACCATTCTTTATCTGTATTATTTCCAGATACTGTTTCAGATTTAACGATTGTTGTCTTATCATCTTCATCATATACATTGATTGTAATAGATGTTGGTCTTGCACCATCTCTATCACCATCATCTTCCCAAACCTTCTTACCAGAGATTTGTGTAGGTTCTGGTGTATGAGTATTTGTAACAGTTGTTCCAGAGAATGATTGTTCATATCCTTCAGGTACATCTGTTTCTGTATCTGTAACTTTTTCTTGAGCTGTATAAGTAATTACTTGTCCATTTGCTCTTAATGGTAAATGATCAATTGTAACTGCCCAAGTGTTTGCATCTGTTACATCATTGATTGTAACTGGATATTGTCCATATTCTACACCATCTGCATAAAGTGTAATTAATACTTGAGTTGGTCTTAATAAATCTCTATTGTTATCATCAGACCAAACTTTTGTAATTGTTACAGATGTTTCATCTGGAACGTGTGTATTCTTAACATTATATCCATCTACTTCTGGATCATTATATCCAGCTACTTTTTCTTCTGAAATTGTATATGTAATTTCATGACCATTATTGTATTTTGGTAGATTTGGCCAACTCCATGACCAGTTATCAGATGCTGTTACTGTTTTTGTCTCAGCATCTTTAACTGT
>CAMIXP010000003.1 GCA_946402785.1 uncultured Caryophanales bacterium
CATTCGCAAAACTCATATGTTCATTATTGTTATATTTTCTTGGTTGATAGTCACCAATCAAAGAAGCAATTTGTTCATGACTTGCTCCATCCGTTCCTTCATTCAACATTGCTAAAGCATACTTGATAGATAAAGGACTATATACTTTATTCTTTGGTGCATTTTCTAATTGTAAGAAATATAAGTCAAAATCTTCTAATCCATTACCACTTAAACGATAAGGAGAAGAATAATCAACAACTTCTACTTTCTCTTTTTGTTTAACAGGTTTCTTATCTGCCATAATACGAACGAATAATACTCCAAAAATCGTTCCTAGTAAAATAAGAGTTAAAATAACAGCACAAACAATCGCAATAATAATACCCGCATTACTCTTTTTCTTTTTAGGTGCTTCAACGACAGGTTCTGTTTTAACTTCTTCTTTTACCTCTTCTTTTGTCTCCTCGACTTTTTCTTCTTCCACCTTTGTTTCATCGACTTTCGTCTCTTCCACTTTGGTTTCTTCTACTTTTGTCTCTTCGACTTTCTCATCTTTTTTCTTTGCCATATTGTCACACTCCTATTATCAATAATAAACCAAAATGGACAAAAAGAAAAGAGATAAAAATTATTTATCTCTTAATTCTGCATGATGAGTAATAACTACTTTATCAATAATTTTATTGAAAGAATCCATAACTTCTTCATCTGTTAAAGTTCGATCAACTCCATTAAATACTAAGTTAAAAGCAACACTTTTTTTATCAGGAGCAATGTTTTCTCCTTCATAAACGTCGAATACTTTTACTTCTTGTAAAGTCTTATTAGATGCCTTTTGAATGGTCTTCATAACATCCTCTACATCAATACTCTTATCAAAGATATAAGCCATATCTTTTTGAATACTTGGATATTTAAATGCTTCTTTATATTTTAATTTAGAAGTTCTACCAAAGATAGAATTTAAATCCAATTCAAAGATAAAGATATCTTTCTTCGTAATATGAGGATGTACTTTTCCAATAATACCGATAGGTTTTCCATCAAGTACAATGTTTGCTTGAACACCAGGATGGAAATCAGGACAATTACTACGGACAAAGGAATATCTCTTTTCATATCCCATATAGTCTAATACATTTTCAACAATTCCTTTCACAACGTAGAAATCAATTGCTTGATTACCTCTCCAATCATTGAATACATAATCTCCTGTCATAAGAGCACAGATCTTACTTACTTCATTGTATTGAGAATCATAAGTCTTCGCAATTTCATAAATAGAAACATCTTTTACTCCACGAGCTTTATTGTACTCATATACATTCATTAAAGATGGAATTAATGTTGTTCTCACAACACTCTTATCCACACTCATTGGATTTGGTAAAACAACAGGATCTTTCTCTTCATAATTAAATTGTTTTGCCATATCAGGACTAACTAAAGTATAAGTTTTTACTTCACTTAATCCTAAACTACGAAGTCTCTTAGAAACAATCTTACGATATTTAACATCTCCAATATATTCTCCTCTACGAACAGGAATACTTGGTAAGGAAGAAACTAAATTATTGTATCCATAAAGTCTACCAATTTCTTCCGCAATATCATTAACGTTCGCATCAATATCTAATCTTCTACGAGGAATTGTTACTTTGAATTCACCATTTTTAACGGTATATGGGAAATCAAGTCTCTCTAACTCATGTTTCATATCTTCTTCTGAAATCGTAATTCCTAAAATAGAATCGACATCTTCTGGTTTGAATGTTAATACTTTTTCATTATGATCTTCATGATCAACTAATTCATATCCATCAAGGATTTCTGCTCCTGCATATTTCTCTAGTAAATGACAAGCTCTCTTAGAAGCCATTTCTGTATACTCATAAGAAAGTCCTTTTCCATAACGAATAGATGCTTCACTAGGAAGTTCTAGTTTACGAGATGTATAACGAATACGAACAGGATCAAAAATAGCAGATTCAATTAAAATATTCTTGGTATTTTCATCTACTTCTGTATTTTCTCCACCCATAACACCAGCAATACATACAGCCTTCTTACCATCTGTAATAACAATATCAGAAGAATCTAATTTTCTCGTTTTACCATCTAAAGTAACAATTTCTTCTCCCTCTTTGGCATCTCTTACAACAATGGTATCTCCTAGTTTATCTTTGTCAAAGAAATGTAATGGTTGTCCAAACTCTAACATAACATAGTTAGAAATATCTACAACGTTATTAATAGGTCTCATTCCGGCTGCTAGAAGACGTTTTTTAATGAAGTCAGGGCTTTCCCCTATTTTTACATTTCGAACCTCACGTGCCATATAATAGGTACATTTATCGGTATCTACTTTTAAATTAAATTTAATTTTATCTTTTAAGGTTTTAAATTCTAAACTTGGAAGAGTAACTTTACGATTTAAGATACAAGCAATCTCATAAGCAAAACCAATATGGTAATAGCAATCATTATTACGATGCTTGTGAATATCTAAATCATATAAGGTATCATCAAGTCCTAAGTATACAAGTGGATCTTCTCCAACAGGAGCATCGGAATCCAATTCTGTAATTCCTTTGGCATACGTTTCATCTGTCTTCTCTTCTAAACCAAGTTCAAACAAAGCACAAATCATTCCATTAGATTCTACTCCACGAATCTTACTTTGTTTAATTTCAAAGTCACCTGGTAAAACAGTACCAACTGTCGCAACAATCACTTTAATTCCTTCACGAACGTTGTGTGCTCCACATACGATTTGTAGAGTATCTTTTCCAATATCAACCTTACATACATGTAAGTGATCACTATCTGGATGATCTTCTACATGTTCTACAGATCCAATGACTAATCCATTAATTTGATGAGAAACAACAGCTTCAATATTAATACCAGCTTTAGTAATTTTCGTAGCTAATTCATGAACATCTTGATCTTTAATATCAATGTAGTCTCCTACCCAATTTAAACTTATCATTATTCCTCATCCTCCCTATCAAATACTTTTGACTCTCTAAGGTCTGCATTATAGAAAGTTCTAATATCATTAATATCATATTTCATCATGGCAAGTCTTTCAGCACCAAAACCGAAAGCAAATCCACTCCATACTTCTGGATCATATCCACTCATACGAAGTACATTAGGATGAACGACTCCTGCACCTACAACAGTAACCCATCCAGTATGCTTACAAACATTGCATCCTTTACCATGACAGTTAACACAAGTAATATCTACTTCAACAGAAGGTTCCGTAAATTGATAATAACTAGGTCTAAAACGAGTTTCTACATCTTTACCAAATAGACGTTTAAATAAAACATCCATTGTTCCTTTTAAATCACTTAAACTAATATTCTTATCAACTAATAATCCTTCAATTTGCATGAATTGATGAGAATGACTCGCATCATCATCATCTCTACGATAAGTCTTACCAGGACAAATCATACGAATAGGAACTTTTCCTTCACCCTTTAACATCGTACGTACTTGTACAGGAGATGTTTGACTACGAAGTAAGATTTCTTCTCCTTCAATATAGAAAGTATCTTGTGCATCTCTAGCAGGATGTCCCTTTGGAATATTTAACATTTCAAAGTTATATTTATCCTCTTCAATTTCAGGTCCATCTACAACATCATATCCCATCGATAAGAATAGCTCTTCTACTTCCTCAATTACTTTTTCTAAGATATGAGGAGCTCCTACAGGAACTTTTGTTGCAGGTAAACTAATATCAATTGCTTCACTCTCTAATCTCTTATTAAGTGCTTCTTGATCTAATTTCGCCTTTACAGAATCATAGAATTCATTAAAACGATTACGTAGTTCATTCACCTTCATACCAAATTCTTTTTTCTCTTCATTTGGTACATCTTTAATCTCACTATTTAATTCTGTAATAAGACCTTTTTTACCAAGATATTTAACTCTTAAATCATCTAGTACTTTTAAATCAGAAACATCTTTTAAATCTTGATCTAAACTTTTACCAATTTCTTCAAATTTTTCATTTTTCATATTATCCCTCCTATTTAAAATCTAATATTTCATTCATTCTTTTTATTTTCACAATACTCTTATGATGAGTATCGTTTTTATCATATAAAACAGCATCGTATCCACAAGATTTTGGCCCTACATAGTCAAAATCAACATTGTCTCCAACAAAGATACATTCTCTTGGCTTACAACCCGCAGCTGCTACCCAATAAGCTTCTTTATGAGGCTTTGTCATAAGGTCTCCTCCATAGATAGCACGGAAGTATGGAAGAATTCCTTCTTTTGCAAGTCTCTTTCTTTGACTTTCTGTATACCAATTCGTTAACACAACAATATCTCGATTTCTTCGTTTTAATTCTTCTAGTGTTTCTAAAACACCTTCTTCCAGAGTATTAGGAAGTTCCACAACTAGTTCATCCCATTCTCGTATTAATTCAGGAGTAAAAGGAACTCCTGTTTGTTCTCGTAAAAATCGACTTAAATTCTCATCTGTATAACGTGGAAAAGTACGTTCATATTGTGATAAATAATCATGAATATGTCCAACAACCGGTCTTGCTTCTTCCCCTAACTGTTCCAATAAATATTGGTCCGTAAAGTTTTTGAAGTCTCCTCTCATCAACGTACCATCTAAATCAAATATATACCTCTTCTTCATAATGATTTCCCCCTCAAAAAAAAATAACTATAAATTTAAGGACGATTTCTCGCGGTACCACCTTAATTTATAGTTATTACTATACACTTAAATCTTTTAACGCAAGATAACGCTTACTATTAATAAGAACTCCCGAGGCGAATTCATATAATCCTACTATCTATTTTCACCAACCATAGACTCTCTACTAGTATTTCTTATATTACTACTCCTCGATCAACATCGATACGCTTATTATAACACATTTTTCGTAAAACTTACAAGTTCTATTTTTTCTTTTTATTTGTTAAATCATAGGCTTTTAATAAGTTTTCATAAATCGAATAAACAGTCATTTGACCAACTCCACCTGGAACAGGTGTAAGATACTTATACTTTTTCACATCACTAGAAACATCTCCACAGATATGTCCATCTTTATAGTTAAATCCTACATCTACTAAAATGGCATCTTTCGAAATCATATCTTGTGTAATAAAGTCCGCTTTTCCAACACTGGAAATAACCATATCTGCTTTTTTCGTATGTTTCTTTAAATCTTTTGTCTTAGAATGACAAATCGTAACCGTACAATTACGATTTAATAATAAACTAAATAAAGCTTTTCCAATATGAATACTACGACCAATAATCGTAACATCCATTCCTTCTAATGGAATTTGATAGTAATCTAAGATTTTCATAATACCAAGTGCTGTACAAGGAACTAAAGCATCTGGATGATGATTAAAGACTCTTAGTACATTGACATCATTAACTCCATCAATATCTTTATTAGGATCAATACGATTACGAATCACTTCATAATCTAAATCTTTTGGAATTGGTAATTGAACAATAATACCATGTACCTTTTCATTCTCATTTAATTCATCAATTAATTCACATAGTTTTTTAGTTGTTGTCTTTTCTAATTTAATTAATTGGAAATCAACACCTAATTCATTCGCAAGTTTTTCTTTTTGAGCAATATATTTTGTACTAGCAAAATCATCCCCTACTTGAATAACCGCAAGTCCTACATGAATCTTATCATATTTCTTTTTAATCTTTTTTAAACAATCTTCTCTAACTAATTTACCATCAAATAACATATTTCCTCCAAAAAAGAATTACTATACCGTTAGTAATTCTTGTTCCTTTTCTTTTAAAGAATCTTCAATTTTCTTATTATATTCATTTACTAAATCTTGAATTTCTTTTTCCATTCCTTTTTCTTCATCTTCAGGTAATTCTGCTTTTTCAACATCTTCTAATCCATCATGACGAATGGTACGAATAGAAACTTTAGCATCTTCAGCAATTGCTTTAACTTGTTTTGCTAATTCTTTTCTTCTTTCTTCCGTTAGTTCAGGAATTACAATACGAATTGTTTCTCCATCATTTCCAGGATTATATCCTAGATTAGATGCTAAAATGGCTTTTTCAATTCCACTTAAACAACTCTTATCAAAAGGTTTAATAAGTAATTGTCTAGCTTCTGGTACAGAAATGGTAGCAAGTTGTTTTAAAGGAGTCATAACTCCATAATACTCAACCATTAATCCATCTAAACTAGAAGGATTGGCTCTTCCCGCACGTACCGTTGCAAAACGTTTTTGTAAACTCTCCAATGTTTTATCCATTTTATCCGTTATTTCTAAAAGAATCATATCACTATCCATAATATTTCATCCCTCCTTACTATTCATTATAGTATAACTAAAAAAGAAAATAAAGAAAAAAAGTACTAAAAAGTACTTACATAAATAACAAACCCAATAAAGGCAATAGACATAAGTCCAAAAATAATAAATAGAATAATCAAAAAGAAATTTAATACCTTTTGACTAATATGATCTAAAAGACTTGGTCTTTCCCCATATTCTAATTCAACAGGCTCTTCTATTACTACCTTTTTCTTTTTAGGAATAGGTGTAATAGGAACTGTTTTCTTAGGAACTATTTTCTTTGGTTCAACTTTTTTAGGTTCAATTTTTTTCTTTGGGAATAAAGTAAATTTCTTAGGAGCCTTTTTTTCAACTGGTGTCGTAGCAGGTACTTTTCCAGTCTCATCAAAATCCCCAACAACATCTCCTACTTTATCATATAAAGAACGTAAATCGCTTTCTAATTCATGATAAGTAGGTTTCTTGGTAACAACATAACCTTTTCCCTTACGTTTTCTTGTAAACTCTTGTTTCTTAGGAACAGGTTTTGCTTTTTCCACAGGAGTTGTCTTTGGAATATCTTTTTCAAATTCCTCAACAATCTTAAATTCTTCTATTTGATCAATTTGATCTAAATCAATTGGTTTTTCTAATTTTAAATCTTCATCATTTTTAGGTTTCTTTTTAAGATTACCTTTCTTCATAGGTTTCTTATCAGAAAACTTAATAACATCTACTTTATCTAAATCAGAAGGTTCAACAGGAACAACTTCAGATGCATTTTGTTTTTCTTTTTCATCTTCTGTCTCTAAGAATTCTTTAACTCTAGTTTGTAAATCTTCTTTTAATTCCTCTACCTCTGGCTTATCTTCTTGAATAAACTTAGGAAGTTCGATGTCTTTTACATTATAAGAGTCTTCAATCTCTAAGATTTTATTAACTTCAGACTCTAATTGTTTTTTCTTTTCTCTAGAAGCAACAACTTCTACTTTTTCTTTTTTTGTTTTTAGACCTTGTAATTCGTTTTTAATCTTTTCATTGGTAATTGTCTTCGTAGTTGTCTTTTTCTTTTTAGCAGGAGCAACAACTCCTCCACGAACATTCTTGCTAGTAGTTGTTGTCTTCTTCGTTGTAGTAGTTGTCTTCTTTGCTGGAGCTACAACAACCTTATCTCTAGTACCACTCTTTTTCGTTGTTGTTTTCTTGGTTGTAGAACTACTACTTTTTCTAGTAGAAGAGGTCTTTTTAACAGGTTGATTATTCGTACTGTTAGATTCTAATTTTTTAATTTGATCTTCAATTTTTTTAACAGCATTTCCAGAAGTCTTCTTAGCCATCAAATCATCCCCTTTATTACTTGCTTATTATATCAAAAAATCACAAAAAAACAAGTAAAAAATACAAAAATGAGCGTTATTTTGCAAGATATATCCACAAGCACCTCACATTAACAAGTATAATAGAAAAATGCAAAAAAGAAAACAAAAAAAGAGCAGATTGCTCTTTCATTTACAGATTAGTTAGCAGCATTCATTTGAGCAGCAACTTCTTCAGCGAAGTTTTCTTGTCTCTTCTCAATACCTTCACCAACAGCGTAACGAACCATAGATTTGATTTCTCCACCATTGTCACTAACATATTTTTCAACTGTTACAGATGAATCTTTAATGAAATCTTGTTCAACTAAACAATTTTCTTTAAAGAATTTACCTAATTTACCAACAGCCATTTTATCTAAAATATCTTCAGGTTTCTTTTCATTCTTTGGATCATTCTTCATTTCAGCTTTAATCATTTCTTTTTCATGATTAACAACATCTTCTGGAACTCCATCTCTATTTAAAGCAATTGGGTTCATAGCAGCAGCTTGCATTGCAACATCTCTTGCAACTTCTTCACTAGCTCCCTTAACAACTACGATAACACCAATTTTTCCACCCATGTGTTTATAAGCACCAAATGTTTCATCTTTTGCTTTTTCAACAACTACGAAACGTCTGAAACTTAATTTTTCACCAATCTTAGATACTAAAGCAACTAATTTATCATTAATGGTTTCTTTTCCATCTTTGATTGCTAAAACATCTTCAACTGTTTCAACATTCTTGTTTTCTAAGATCTTATCAGCTAAGTAATCAACGAAATTTGTAAATTCACTATTCTTAGCAACGAAATCAGTTTCACTGTTAACTTCAAGCATAACAGCTCTGTTTCCATCTTCTTTAATTTGGCATAATCCTTCAGCAGCAATTCTAGATTCTTTCTTTGCAGCTTTAGCAATACCTTTTTCTCTTAACCAATCGATTGCTTTCTCTTGGTTTCCTTCACATGCATCTAGTGCTTTCTTACAATCCATCATTCCAGCACCAGTTTTTTCTCTTAATTCTTTTACATCATTTGCAGTAAACATTTTAATTCCTCCTTTTTAAATACAATATTAGAAAAAGAGGATGTCTCCATCCTCTCAAGTAAACTATTTAGATAAAGCTTCAACTAATTCGCTTTTCTTCATAGTAGAATAACCTTTTAAACCAGCTTCCTTAGCTTTAGCTTTTAAATCAGCTAATGTTAATGATTCTAAATCTTCTGACTTAGTTTCTTCTACTTTTTCTTCAACTACTTCAGTTTTAACTTCTTCTTTTTCTTCTTTTACTTCAGCCTTTGGAGCTTTCTTAGCAACTTTTTCTTCTTTTACTTCAGCCTTAACTTCTTCTTGTTGTTTTTCAGGTTTTCCTGCTTTATCATCTTCACTAATAAAGTCAAGTACTTCATTTCCATTAACTTCTGCAATTGCATTTGTTAATACACCAATTAATAATTTTACAGAACGAACTGCATCATCATTTCCTGGGATAACATAATCAACTACATCTGGATCACAGTTAGTGTCTACAACACCAAATACTGGAATTCCTAAAATATGAGCTTCTTTGATAGCAATTTCTTCTTTACGAGGATCAACAATTACCATAGCTTGAGGCATCTTCTTCATTTCACGAATACCTCTTAAGTTTTTATTTAACTTATCGTATTCTTTACGAATTTGGATAACTTCTTTCTTTGGTAATGCTTCGAAAGTACCATCTGTTTCCATTTTTTCAATTTCTTCCATTCTACGAATTCTAGAACGAATAGTCTTGAAGTTTGTTAAAGTACCACCTAACCATCTTTCATTAACGAAATACATGTTAGTTCTTGTAGCACTTTCTTCAGCAGCTTCTTGAGCTTGTTTCTTAGTTCCTACAAATAATACTTTTCCTTCATTTTGAGCAATTTCTTTCATTGCTTCATAAGCTTCTTCTAACTTTTTAACAGTTTTTTGTAAATCGATAATATAAATATCATCTCTTGTAGTGAAGATATATTCCTTCATCTTAGGATTCCATCTTCTCTTTTGATGTCCAAATTGAACACCAGCTTCTAATAAATAATTCATTGATACAACAGTCATTTTTAAATCTCCTTTTCGTTTTCATCTTCTACTAGTTTCTAAAATGAACCACCCTTAGGCACTCGATTCATCAATTCACTAGTATGTTTATTTTATTTATCTTCCTTTTTAGTTGTTTTCTTTGTTGTAGTAGTTTTCTTAGCTGTAGTAGTCTTTGTAGTTGTTGCTTTCTTTGTAGTAGTTGTCTTCTTTGCAGGTTTTTCTTCTTTTACTTCTTCTTTTGCAACTTTTTCTTCTTTAACTGCTTCTTTCTTAGCAGTTGCTTTCTTAGCATTGATTGTTACTTCTTTTCCAGCAACTTCTTCAGCTTTTTGAATCTTTCCAGCTTTTCCATCCTTAGCTGTTTTAACTAATTCAGTAAATGCCTTTGGATCGTTAATAGCAATCTCACTTAACATTTTACGGTTGATTTCAACTCCAGCCTTATTAAGACCTTCAATAAATCTTGAATAAGAAATATCATTTTGTCTACAAGCAGCATTGATTCTTGTAATCCATAACTTTCTGAAATCTCTCTTCTTTTGCTTTCTATCTCTAAAAGCATATTGTCCAGAATGCATTAATTGTTCTTTAGCAGATTTATATAATCTATGTTTACTACCAAAGTAACCTTTAGCTTCTTTTAAAACTTTCTTATGACGAGCTTTTGTAACAGCTCCATTTCTAACTCTTGCCATGTTTCTTCCTCCTTCTTACTTGTAGATTAAATAATGTTCTTTAATCTATTTTGATCTGCCTTACTAAGGTTAGATCCCTTTCTGCAACTTCTATTGAAGCTTGCACTTTTAGCACCAGTATTGTGTCTACTTCCTGGTTTACCAATTACGATATCATTTTTTCTTTTTCTGATAACTTTTGCAGTACCTTTATGTGTTTTAATTTTTGGCATAATTTTTCCTCCTACTTGATTATTTGTCTTTTTTTGGTATTAATAACATAGTCATTGTTCTACCTTCTAATTTAGGTTTTTGTTCTATATCTGCTATGTCTTGTACACGGTCAGCAAATTTGTCTAAGACTTCTTTACCTAATTCCGTATGAGCCATTTGACGTCCTTTAAAACGTACCGTAAGTTTAATACGATCTCCTTTTTCAAGATATTTCGTAGCATTTCTTAACTTCGTTTCAAAGTCTCCTACGTCAATGACAGGTGATAAACGATACTCTTTAAGTTCTGACATACTAGCTTTTTGTTTCTTTAAAGCTTCTTTTTGCTTTTTCTGTTTTTCATAACGGAACTTGTTATAGTCCATTAATTTACAAACAGGTGGATTGGCATTCGGACTGATAAGTACTAAATCAAGTGCAGCATAACCAGCTAAAGTCAATGCATCACTAATAGACTTAACTCCTACTTGCTCTCCATTAGGTCCAATCACTAATACTTCTGGAACCCGAATCTGATCATTAATCAACATGTTATCATTATCCTTTGCGATAACAAACACCTCCAATAAATAAGAAAAGCAGATATAACAATTTATATCCGCTTTAAAAACACAATATTATAAAAATATTATCATTTCTTCGGCTTTTAACCTATCGCTATTCGCTGATCAGGTGGATATAAATCTCTTTCCTTTTTTCTCGACTAGTAATATTTTATGCATAAATTGACGAAAAGTCAACTATTTTTTAACATTCTTACATGTCTTTGGCATATTCTTGTATTCTTTTTTGAATATCAGCAGCCGTAATCTCTTTCATAGAAATACCTTCTTGCACAAGTTCAGCCAATGCATTGACGCACTCAATATAAGATACTTCTAAATTAATTGCGTATTCCCCATTATCATTTTTCACAATATTGACTCCATCTTTAACAGCTGGAATATCTGTTTCATAAGATGAATCAAAGTATGCAACACCCCTAGATTCTTTTCCATTTTTAATATTGAGGCATTCATAGTGAGCTTGTAAGTTCACTCCTCCGGATTCTAGTTCTTGTATCATTTCAGGATCACGAAATACTTCATAATCCATTTTCGTGAAGTAATAAATTGGAGCACCTAAATTTCTCTTTTCCATATTTTCCTCCGCAATTAATATCAGTATATCATTATTTTTCGCAAAATTCTAAAAAAGTTTGAATTATTTTACGAGAATCTTCATCTTGATCATAACTAATCTCTGGATGCCATTGAATTCCTAAGTGGAATTTCTTTTCAGGTAAACAAATTCCTTCAATATATCCATCTTCACTTTCCGCAATAACTTGATAGTTATTCTCAATAGAAACATGATATTTATGGAAACTATTTACCATGAGTTCTTCTTTTCCTAAGATGTCATAAAGAAGAGAATCCTTATGAATTCGAACTTTATGAGAGAATCCCTCATCTGACTCTTGGTTATGGTTAATAGACGTTTCATTTGGATATACTTGAAACTTTTCTCCATAGCAACTCATTAACTGCATTCCTAAGCAAATCCCTAAAGTAGGAATATCTCTTTCAATACATCTTCTTAATAAGTAAACATCAAATGGAGTAATCTTATTTCCTCCAGGAAATACAACTCCATCCACCATATCTAAATAAGAATCAATCTCCTGTTTTTCTTTCTCTGTTAAATCAGGAAAATCAGGAAAATGAGTATCATAATAATCTACATCTTGTACTTGTACAATTGGCACAACAAAAGCTCCTGCTTTTTGAAAAGTACGACGTACTTGTTCCGCTAAATATAAAATACAACGATCATCCGCTAAATGATAATATCGTAATGGAATTCCTATCTTAACCATAAAATCACCTAAAATCATTATATCAAATCAAGGAAAATATGCTATAATAAATTCATGGAGGATTCAATATGTTAGATAAATATAAAGATAAAACAGTAAAACTATTAGTATCATCAGATTCAGGAGTTGCAACATCAACATCCATCGCTGGATCAACAACGATTTCATCAGTAATCCAAGTATTTGGAAAACTAATTAATTTCGATAAGGATTTTGTAGAATTAGAAACAACAACCATCATCTACTACAACAATACACATCCATCAACAAGTAATGTAGATAATGAACAATCAGCATCTACTCTAATCAATCGTAATAAAATTATTAGTATTTCATTAAAATAAAAAAGACTTCAAATGAAGTCTTTTTTTTATGCAAATTTTTGTTCAAAATGAATTTGGAAACTAGAATCTACTTCATATTCATCTGTCATAACAGGATTTTCATATAATGCCGTATATTGAACCCTTTTCGATTCACCCTTTAATAAGGTATCTCCTATTTGAATAGGTGTTCCATCTTCATAACATAATTCATAATGAATATAAGGATCTTCTTGATGAATCATTGTATCGGTAATCTTAACGTTAACACCCGAATCATTCACGACATCAAATGATAAAGAGTAAGAATCCCCTACTTTGTTCATTTCTGCAGAATAATCAAGGTTTACCCCATCAACTCCATAGAATGTAACATTATCGGTATATGATACATTATCATAGTAAATACCCTTATTTTCATAAGCATTACTTGATCCTAAAGTCATTATCAATCCAAACACTAATAAGATTCCCAAGAATCCCATTCGAATATATTTAACCATAACCCCTCCGAAAACACCCTGTATCTCTCAATATGTGTACATATTATACCACAAAACCACAAAAAAAGCAAAAGGGATAAACCCTTTTGCTTTAATTATATGCCATATTTGACTAATCAGTACCTCTTCTATATTGAATATAATTCATAGAAACACTAAAGTTGAAAGATTGATCTTCTGTTGGATACAAAGTAGTATCACTTTGAACTAGATATTCAAATCTTACATGAATTGTTTTCGTATCACCTGCAGCCAAAACATCATCGACTGCAATCGCATCCCCATTTTCATAAGTAACAGTATATGTGAAGAAATTAGCTTCTGTATCCGTTAAAGCAGGTAAAATAGTAATTGCATTTAATTTAGCATCAAAGGTTCCTTCATTGATAACATCCACTGTGAAATCATAGAAATCACCTGGATTTTCTAGATTAACTCCGAAACTAACATTTGTATTATCCGTAATCGTAGGTGCTGTGGTAGCAGTAACACTACCATCTGTAATTTGTACATTTTGGAAATGTACATTCCAACTAGCCTCATCAATATCAGTTGTACCTTCGATTGTTAAAGTTTCGCTTAAGGCAGCATAACCAATACCCATACTAAATATGAATAAAACTAATACAAGATAAATATAAGTTTGAAAACGACGTCTTTTAAAACGATTTCTCATAAGTCATGCTCCTTTCATATACTTATAAATGATATTAGAAATCTAATACTTCTACATCATCTTTTACATTATTAACAACATCATCTAATAATTCAACAGTATTATCAAATAAATATTCTGCTTCGTATTCTTTTGGTTTAAGAGTTTCTTTCTTCTCCTCTTTATTCTTACGAATTGGAGAAACTTTATAACTCTTCTTATTAGATAATTTAATAATCGTAGTCTTATCAATATCTTGAAGCATTTCAGAATCCATATCAATATTAGATTTCTTTCTAAACTTCAAGTTATTCATCTCAATTTCTACTGGAGATAATTCTTCAGGATTTAACTTTTCAATGAAAACATATGCTTCTTTTTCATCTAATAAGATAAATGCACAACTATCTGTTTGTTTTAAATAACAAATTGGTTTACGAATTTCATATTGAGCATCTACTAAATCATCCATAGATTCAACACGTATGATATTTCTATCTTCAAAGTTAGGTACACTACTACATTTTAATAAGATAGAATCATAGGTATTTAAAATATCTTTAATTTCACTTTCATAGGCTTGACCTGGATTACGACTTCCTAAAATAGCATGAGATCCAAATAATCCGAAAATGACAGCAACAGTAAATGCAAAGATAGCATATCCTAATAATCCTTTAATAGAACATACAATACCTACAAGAAAACTTACTGCAAATAAACCTAACATAATATAACTTTTAATGTTTTTCATAATTACCTCCATTTAGTAATAAAATCATTAAAGAAGATGGTTGGATAAGCAATCCATGGGATTCTAGCTTTCACAATACCCTTTACTTGTGTAGGTGTTACAACGTTAACATCTTCACTCTTATTGGCATCTCCTTTAGTAACATATACTTCTTTTCCATTACTCTTTGTTACTTCTGTAACTCTATGAACAACGGTAACAGTTTCTGTTCCATCATCTTTAACATAAGCAACAATGTCACCCTTTTTAATTTGTCCTTTTTTAGATACTTTATGTAGGATAACAGCATCTCCCTTATTAACAGTTGGAGCCATGGAAGTAGATCCAATACCAATCATATAATATGGGAATAATCCAGATACCAAGGCAATTAATACAATCAAAACAGCTGCGATTCCTAAATCAATTGCATTGAAAGATCCTTTTTTAATAATAGGTCTTGGTTTATTGCATTTTGAATCAATCATTTCATAAATATTCATATAAATGAAGATTGGTAAAGAAATGGCAATAACTGAATGAATGTATTCTCCTAAATCTGGAATAATAGGAACAACATACACATAGATAATATCAACCAATATACGATAAATAATTGGAATACGATATCCTACGTGATAACAAACATAACTAAAGAATGCATTTTTAAAGATTGTTGGTAATATCGTTGTAGCTGATACTCTAAAGATGACCTCAAAACTATGAATATCAATAGAACGAATTCTAAAAGCAAGTTCTAATAGAGTTAAAACAACGGTAAATCCAATAACCATCCATTTTTTATCTTTGTTTGCCCAAATAAATGTATAACGAATTAATTCAATTAAGATATATATAATAGCAGGTGCAAATACATTATCAAATAAGGTAAAGAACTCTCTCGAATAAGCATTCTTTAAGAATCCTACAAAGAACCCTACTCCATAGATTAAAAATCCTGCTAAAAATACATAAAAGAACGTAAATTTCAAAATATTTTGAAATAAAACCGTTATCTTATCTTTTCGAAATCCTAGTAAAAGAATTGTTAATGCAAATCCTACTGCTAAGAAAGATGCACTAATCAATTCAGAATACTTCATAAAACTAGGAAATATAAGTAATTTATAGATAAAAATATAGGCAACGAAAAATACCATTAAAATGTAATTCTTAATCATTCGTTTTTCCATATCAATTGTTCCTCTCTTTATTCTTACACATAACTTTCTATATCCACTGATATACAGTAGACATAGAAAGTTAACTACGTTTCCGTAGTAACTTTATTTATTAATTTTGTTCGTAAACTAATCCAACTGTTAAAGTCATATTTTGAACAGCAGTTGGTAATTGTGCAGCAGAAATATTATCATCAAATTCTACACGTACTTTGTAAGACTTAGTTTGTCCAGCAGCAATGTTTTCACTAGCTAAGTTAGTAATAGCTGTTCCATCAGTATGTGTGAAAGTGTAATTTGTATAAACATCTTGTGCTGTACTTACTCCAGATAATGTTGGTAATGCGCTAAGTTTTGCATTAACAGTACCACCGTTAACAACATCTACAGTAAATTCATAGAATTCACCTGGAGTATTTAATTCTACTTCATAAGTAATGTTTAAACCAGATCCATCGATAACTGGTGCTGAAGTAGCAGTTACACTTCCTGTTGTTGTTCTAATGTTATTAAAATGAATATCCCAACTAGTTGATTTAATTTTAGAAGTACCATTAATATTTAATGTAGCACTTAAGTAAGAATAACCAACTGTTAATGTTAATACCATGATTAATAAAACTAAAACACCAATTAACTTTTTACCTTTCTCCATAATAATCTCCTTTCTATTGTTACAATTTTATTATATTATTAAACATTTCCTGATACAATAAAAGACAAGCATTTATTCCACAACTTTACACAAAAAGACATAAGTAAATACTGTAAATATTTTTAAAAGAAATTGACAACAAAAAAACCAATGAAATCATTGGTTTTTATTATCTTATCATTATGCTTGTTCGTAAGTAATTGTAAATAATGATGTTGCACCAGTATGACCATCAGCTGTTTCATTGATTAAAGCTAATTGTTCAGCAGTTGGTAAATCAACAACAGTTGAACGATATGCTACTGTTACTTTGAATGTTGCAGTAGATCCAGCTGGTAAAGAATCTCCAGTACGGATAGCACTACCGTTAGCATATGTTACATCATAAGTCATAAAGCTTTGTGCAGTTGCATTTAAAGAACTTGTAACAACTGATGATACTTTAGCATCAATTGTACCAGAGTTTGTATAAGTAGCATTGAATGTAAATACATCTCCTGGTTTTGTTAATAAATGTTTAAAGTAAACAGTATTACCATCTGTCCAAATAATAGCTCCGTTTTCTGTTCCATCATCTGGTGTTAAGTCATCTGGGTTATTTGGTTGAATCGTACATACTTGACCTGAAGGACAAGTGATGTCTGTTCCATTTGTTCCAATTTCCCAAGTGTTACTCTTAATAGTTGATGTACCATTAATATTAAAACTAGCTGATAAGATAGCGTATCCTACGCTTAATCCTAATACTAATAGTAATAAGATAATAACTGCAAAATATCTTTTATTACTTTTTGATTGTTGTTGTAATTGTAGTTGAAGATTACTGTTCTCCATAACCAATTCCTCCTATCTATAATAATAATATAATTTTATTTTGTTTCTTTTGCAATACATTAAGTAACACTTTACAAAAATAATGACAAAAATTGACAAAAAAAAAGAATCAAAATTTGATTCTTTCTTCAATATAAGGAATAACCTCTTCTACTTTTAAAGTGATTTGTTCCATCGTATCACGATCTCTTACAGTAACCGTACCATTATTAAGAGTTTCATCATCAATTGTAATAGCCCAAGGTGTACCAATTGCATCACTTCTTCTATATCTCTTACCAATAGAACCAGATTCATCATAAGTTGTCATAAAGTGTTTAGATAATTCATTATAGATTTCAACAGCTTTTTCACTATGATATTTCTTAACTAAAGGTAATACACTAACTTTATAAGGAGCTAAGTAAGGAATAAACTTCATAACTTCTCTCGTCTCCCCATTTTCAAGTGTCTCTTCACAGTAACTGTTGTCTAGAATTGCAAGTACCGTTCTGTCACATCCAACAGTAGACTCAATAATATAAGGAATAAATTTTTCATTGGTTTCTGGATCTAAGTATTCTTGAGATACCGTTGAATATTCTTGGTGACGAGTTAAATCGAAATTTGTACGGTTATGAGTACCATTGATTTCTCCCCATCCAAAATTAAATTGATATTCAATGTCACATGCTTCTTTTGCATAGTGAGCTAATTTTTCATGATCATGATATCTAAGCTTTTCTTCTGGTAAACCTAAGTCCATAAAATATTGTTTTGCATATTCTTTAAAGTATGCATATAAATCACTGTCAGTTCCTTCTTTACAGAATGTTTGATATTCCATTTGTTCAAACTCAATCGTTCTGAAAGTAAAGTTTCCTGGTGTAATTTCATTTCTAAAAGCTTTACCGATTTGTCCAATACTAAATGGTAATTTGGCTCTCATGGTTCTTTGAACATTTAAGAAGTTAACATACTCACCTTGTGCATTTTCTGGTCTTAAATAAACTTTATTCTTACCATCTTCTACAACACCTCTATGAGTTTCAAACATCAAGTTAAATTGACGAATATCCGTAAAATCACTTTTTCCACACTTTGGACATGGAACTTTATGTTCGCGAATATAATTCATCATTTCTTCTTGTGTCATTCCATCTGCATGAGCATCAGGATCATAGTCATCGATTAAGTTATCAACTCTATGTCTCATCTTACAATGTTTACAATCGATTAATGGATCTGAGAAACTTCCAACATGTCCGGAAGCCTCCCAAACTCTTGGATGCATTAAAATAGCTGCATCTACTTCATATGCATTAGGTCTTTCTTGAATAAATCTTTTTCTCCAAGTATCCTTAACTGCATTTTTTAATCTACTTCCTAATGGACCATAATCCCAAGTATTAGCAAGACCTCCATAAATCTCACTTCCTTGGAATATAAATCCATATTGCTTACAATAATTGACTAATTTGTCCATCGTTAATTTTTCCATTTTCTTTCTCCTCCAACTTCCTTATGACATCGTCATATTCTTTTTCTATATCCATATAGAGAAAAGGTGAATCTTCAATTCCATGTTTTTCATAAGATTGAAATAATGTATGAAGAAAAGAAGTATAAACACCATCTCTATTGAAAACCACTATATCTCTTCTTGCGTCCATCGCACGAAGCATATCATTCACAGACCCTAAGCCGCCAGGAAGAATTAGTACTTGATTACTATCTTCCATTTCAGGAACAACTTGAAATCTTTTGGCTATTTCAGGAAACTCTTCCGCATCCGATACATATAAATTCATAAAACCCTCCTAAAAATAAAAAAAGTCTAGAATAATGTAAGGACGAAATTTCTTCCGCGGTTCCACCTTACTTATTCTAGACGAATCAGCTTTCTTGTATACTGCTGTTGGGCTTTCCACACCCGTCATCGCACTTATGCAACTAATATAATCTTTTTTAAAAAGAATGTCAAGAATCTACTTGCAAGATTTTGACTCATCCCACTTCTCTGGTTCATAAACAACACCAAAGAATAGAATCTCATTGCTTTCATGATCTTTAATCATATAAATAAATGGTCGATCAAAGATAATAGAAACATATTCTTTATCTCCAATTGGCATAGCCATATCTTTTACTCCAAAATAAGTAACCGCTGCAGCCTTGGTACCCTCTTCATTAACTTTGACATAACTCTTGTGAATCGCTTCACTAACATAAGAATCAGGATGATTATCAAGCATATTGGATAAATCACAACTAGAAGAATCAAATACACTCTTAATTCCCATGGTTCTAAGAGTACTCTTAAACTTCTTAAAATCATATTCATATTCAAATCGAGGAAGTCCTACATAAATCTCATATAAATCAGAGGCTTCTTTCTTATTCTCTTCAATCTCACGAATCGTATCTAATGTAAAAGATGAAATATAAGAATCTAAATCATTTGGTAAAATACCAATAAAATCTAATTGTTCTCCTTCTTCCCCAAATTCTGCAGGTTTCCCTGTTTCACGATTATAAGGAATATATGGTAAAACAACAGCTTCTGCATCCTCAGATTGATAATAAGAGGCATTTTCTTCAAAACTATGAGACATCATAGAAACATCATATTGTTTTCCATTTTCTTGTGTAAACGCATACCCTTTTGTTTCTTCACAAACAAATGGAGTTTGCCATGCTTCTTCCATCGCAACAGCATTCGCAAGTCCAATCACGAATTGAGGATCCATTTGATCTAAGATTTTTTTAATCATCCCATTGGTTTCACGATCAACCCATTGATTAATCTTATCAGGAGTCGTGAAAGAATCAACAATCATTTGGGCATTATAATTGTTTTCTAAAATCGTAATATAGGCATCACGAACATCTTTCTTATAAATGTCCTTTACAAAAACGGCATTCGCAACATTAACTCGATCTTGAACAATAAGTGTCTTAATCTTTCTTTCAGGAACAACTTCCTTTAATTCTTCTTGTGTCTTACCATTTGCCCCATCTCGAAGCATGGATAAAGCAATCTCCACAGAATAAGGACTAATCATATAGTTCTTATGGTTCATTGTAAGGTGACTTTCTCGAATAAATGATGTACTAAAAGTACCATCTTCTGATACATCTTGATAATGAATCACAGGTCTCTTTTGACTTTCAATATAAATTAGTAATAAAGTAACGGCTATTAATACAACCAAAACTCCACAAATTGTATAAATAATTATTTTTCCTTTTTTCATAGAATTCTCCCATCTTTATCAATCTAAAAATATTATACCATCTTTTTTTGTTTAATGTTAGAATATTATGTAAGGAGAGATACTATGAAATTAGATAAAAAGATTTTAGGAAATAAAAGAAAAGATTATTTAAGTTGGGATGAATTCTTTATGGGAATTGCGAAATTATCCGCAGGAAGAAGTAAAGATCCAAATACAAACGTAGGAGCATGTATTGTTTCAGAAGATAATAGAATTCTATCCATTGGATATAATGGTGCTCCTAATAATTTTAATGATGATGAGTTTCCATGGGAAAGAGAAGGAAAACCAACAGAAACGAAATATATGTATGTATGTCATGCAGAAGCAAATGCCATTAATAATTATTTAGGTAGTAGAAAAGATTTACGTGGATCAAGAATCTATGTAGACTTATTCCCATGCAATGAATGTGCAAAAGATATTATTCAAGCCGGAATTAAAGAAGTAGTCTATTTATCAGATAAATATGATGGAACAGATGGTAACCTAGTCGCAAAACATTTATTTGATGCTTGTGGAGTAAAATATACGAAGATGGATACATCTAAAATGAAAGATATTCGCTTGTCTCTACAACCAGATGTAAAAATCAGTTATTTAGATAAATAAAAAAGAGAACAAACAGTTCTCTTTTTTTATGATAATTTTTCTTCAATTAAAGATAAGATTTCTTCCCTTATATTTTCACTTGGAATTTCATCTAAAAGATGAATAAAGCGACCAAGTACAATCATCTTTTCTGCCTCTTTTAGAGAATATCCTCGAGACATCAAATAAAATAATTTATCTTCTTCTACTTTTCCAGAAGAAACACCATGACTTCCTACTACATCCTCTTCTCCACAAAGCATTTGTGGTAAAGATCTACTTCTACAAGTATCAGATAAGAGAATACAGTTTTCATTTTCTTCTCCGATAGATCTACTACATCCTTTATGGAAATCAATGGTACCTCTAAAATTCTTATGAGAAGTATCTCCTAAAACTCCTTCTACAATCATTTTACTTTCAGTTTCTACTCCTAAATGATTAATATAGTAATTGAAATCTAATAAAGAATCTTCTTTTCCAATATAAATCGTATTTAAATGATTCTTACTTCTTTCTTCTAATAAATTACTATATACATTGTATAGTCTTGTCTTACCACCTAAATCAATCATAGTATGAGTAAGAGAAGAATTCATATACCCATTATTTTCTATTGAATAGAAAGATTGACTCTGATCATTCATTTGATTAATAAAAGTAATACTTCCAGAAGAATTCTTTTGAGAAGTAATATCATCTATCAAATATTGAAAACAAGTTGTAGAGTCTGTTTTCGTTTGAATAATAAAGCTACAAGAAGAATCATCTTCATAAATAATCTCTAATCGAGAAATATTCGCATCTTTCTTCTCTAAAGAATAAGTAATGAAAACAGGCTTCTCTACTTTTACACCTTTAGGTACAGTAATCTTAAGATTTTCATAAGAAGTGCCTTCTAATCCTAGTTTAGAAGAGATTTTCTCATCTTTCATTTTCTTTTGAATTTTTAAAGAAGAATCTCCTTCTATCATCACATCATTCGTACGATGAAAAGTTGGAAGTTCTAATTCTACTTCTACATCATTAATTTGAAAACCATTGGTAGTTTTTACTGGTAATAGATTTAATCTGTATTTCATATTCTCACCTACCCAATCGTTCCTTCTAGTTCAAGATCAATCAATCGATTCATCTCAACTGCATATTCAACAGGGAATGCTTTCGCAATTGGTTCCGCAAAGCCTCTTACGATTAATCCCTTTGCTTCTTCTTCTGTTAGTCCTCTACTCATTAAGTAGAAAATAGCTTGATCACTAATCTTACCAATCTTAGCTTCATGGGAGAAGATAACATCATCTGTTTCCAAATTGTTCACAGGAATGGTATCACTGCGTGAAACACTATCTAACATTAAAGACTCACAAGAAAGAGATAATTTAGAATGTTTAGCATTCTTTTTAACCCAAGCATAACTTCTGAAAGTACAAATACCCCCATCTTTTGAAATGGATTTGGCATTGACCAAAGAACTCGTTCTAGGAGCATTATGAATAATCTTTAAACCTGTATCCAAATTCTGTCCAGCTCCTGCGAAAGAGATATTCGTAAACTCACATTTAGCTCCCTCTCCATTTAAAACACTAAGTGGATACAACATAGATACTTTCGAACCAAAAGATCCCATAATCCATTCAATTTTTCCACCTTCTGAAACATAACACTTCTTGGTATTTAAATTTAGCATATTTTTAGACCAATTCTCTATTGTGGAAAAACGAAGAGTCGCATTCTTTTCTACAAATAATTCAACACATCCGGCATGTAGATTTAATTCATTATATCCAGGTGCAGAACAACCTTCAATAAACTCTAATTTAGCTCCTTCATCCACAATAATCAATGTATGTTCAAATTGACCAGCTCCTGCTTCATTTAAACGGAAATAACTTTGTAATGGACGATCAAGTTCTGCATCCTTTGGAATATAAACAAAGCTACCTCCTGAAAACAAAGCATAATGAAGAGCAATATATTTATGATCCGTAAGAGGAACTGCTTTCGTAAAATACTTTTTCACAAGTTCAGGATACTGTTTAATACCTTCATCAAAACTCGTATAAATAACACCTTGTTTTTTTAAATCTTCTGTTAAATTATGATAAACAATTTCAGAATCAAATTGTGCTCCACTACCCGCAAGAGCTTGTTTTTCTGCTTCTGGAATTCCCAACTTATCAAATACTTCACGGATATCTTCTGGAACATCTTCCCATTTGCGTACTTCTCCATTAACTGGTTTTACATAGGTCGCAATTTTACTGATATCTAAATAACTAATATCAGGTCCCCAATCAGGATCTTCTAATTCATAGAATAGTTTTAATGCTTTTAAACGAATATCTAAAACCCATTTTGGTTCTTCCTTTTCAGAAGATAATTTACGAATTAATTCTTCTGTTAAACCATACTCTTTTTGTAAGTTAGGATTATTGGCTTTTAAATTGTAAACATTTTGTGTTTTGGCATCTATATATTTTGTAACATCTGTTTTTGCCATATCATCACCTACTTACTATATTCTTGATATCCATTTTCTTCTATTTCTTTTGCAAGAGAACTATCTCCTGTTTTTACAATCTTACCATCTACTAAAATATGAACTTGATCTACTTTTAAATTCTTCAAAATTTTCGTAGAATGCGTAATTATTAAGACAGCATTATTATCATTTTTGTATAAATCAATTCCTTTAGAAACTGTTTTAATCGCATCTACATCAAGTCCTGAATCTGTTTCATCTAGAATAGCTAACTTTGGATTTAATAATAGTAATTGAAGAATTTCATTCTTCTTTTTTTCTCCTCCACTAAATCCAACATTAAATTCACGATTAACCGTTTCATATTTCATTCCTAATTCTTTCATTTTTTCTTCCACATCTTTTGTGAATTGATATAAATTAGGTTTTTCTCCTGTCATACTATGTTTCGTTGTTTTCAAAAATTGTGCAAGACTAACTCCAGGTATTTCTTCTGGAGTTTGAAAAGACATAAAGATTCCTTTCTTCGCAATCTTATCCGTAGATAAATCATTGATTCTTTCTCCTTCAAAGATAATATCTCCATCTGTCACAATATATCTAGGAGAATGAAAAATGGTATTCGCTAATGTACTTTTACCAGATCCATTAGGTCCCATAATAACATGTACTTCTCCTGGTTGAATCGTAAGATTTAATCCTTTTAAAATTTGTTTATTAGGATCATCTTCCGCAATTGTTTTTAAGTTTTTAATATGTAATAATTCCATACATCCTCCTATAAGTATTCCTTTAATGTTTTACTATCTAAATAATCGTTAATCTCATCACTTAATCCCTTCCATAAAGGATAAGTATCACAGCGTGTTTTATTTGGACATCCATTTCCTTTGACACAATCCACAACATCTAAATCTTCTTCTGCTGCACGAATAATAGATCCAATCGTTATTTCACTAGGATCTCTCTTTAATAAATATCCCCCTTCTTTTCCTTTTTGAACGAGAAAGAAGTCAGCTTTCTTTAAAGAAATCATAATTTTCTCTAAATATTTTAACGATATTTTTTCTCTATCAGATATTTCCGTTAACGATAAATATTGTCCATTAGAATAAGCTCTTCCCAAATGAATCATAACCGTTAAAGCATATCTACCCTTTGTCGATATTTTCATGGATATCCCTCCAAGAATCTATTTTACTACCAATTTAGTAGGAATTACAAGTAAAAAAAAGAGCAATGCTCTTTTAATTCATCTTTTCTACTTCTGGATAAGTCTTTCCTTTTTCATCTACTAATGCTTTTTGTAGAACTAGATTTCTTTGTAATTGACCAGAAGATGCATCTACAACTTTTTCGGTTTTTTCAATTCTTTCAACAATTTCCATTCCATCAATAACTTTTCCAAAAGCAGCATAATCTCCATCTAGATGAGGTGCTTCTCCTAACATAATGAAGAATTGGCTTCCAGCAGAGTCCATACTATAACTTCCTCTTGCCATAGAAACAATACCTTTTGTATGTTTTAAATTATTGGTAAATCCATTGTTTGTAAATTCACCTTTGATTTTATATCCAGCATCTCCTGTACCA
>CAMIXP010000004.1 GCA_946402785.1 uncultured Caryophanales bacterium
TCTAATTTTCTTGAAATAATGAAAAAAAACAGTCAAGTAGACTGTCTTTTTTATTCATTTGATTGGACCTTGACACTTTCTCCTGCGATATAATGATTATTTGCTCCGGCAATTGTACTAGAAGAGCATTCTCTTTTGGTTCTTGTTTCTTCATCTTTTCTTCTTAGAACTGATAACTCATTCTTTGTTTCTAATTCATACGTATGTCTTGCTCCTTGATTTCGATATTTAGATGATTTAATTCCATAGAATACTAGTGAAGCAATCGCTCCTGCTAAAGCAAATCCAAATACAACTTCTCCTTCTGCATTGAATAGTAATGGTATCAATAGTCCTGCTAAGAAGAATAAAATGGATAAGAAGAATAATTTTGCTTTATTCATTGGAATACTACCCATTGTTTCTCCTGTTCTGGCATTGACTGCTACATAGTGAAGAACTCTCTTTTGATCCTGATAAGAATATAACCATACTGGTAGATAAGCAGATACCCATTGTTTTCCTTTGATTTCAAAATCTTCTTTTTCCCATGCTACTCCTGCATCATATTTTTTTAAATCTTGATTTAACGCATGTCTAGAAACATCTTTTAATTCTGCATCTACTTTTTCTTCAATATTTGAAATATTAACATCTCTTTTTTCAGAGGTATATCCTGCTAAATAATTGGCTTTATATTTTACACAGTTTTCTGTATCGAAAGGCATAATGGCATTAATAACATTGGTTGTTCTATCTTTACTTCTTTTGTTTAATTTATCTTGACTGGATTCAATTGTTAGATCATTAATGGCAATATCAAATTCTCTTTCTACATCGTATAAATCAATATCATATACGGTTTCTTCTTTTTCTTCTCCTTTAGAATTTTTCTTTGTAATAGTATAAGTTCTAGCAACATGTCCACCTTCTCCTGAAAAGTTTCCATGTGCTTTTGCAGATACTAACATATATGGGAAATATACTCCCATGATATTTTTGGTTGTGAATTCATTTCTAAATGTTTTATTGGCAAAGAATTTTCTTTTTTCTACAAATGCTTCTATGTTCTTTTGTGCTTCTTGTTTTTCTAATTGGAATGGTAATACTACATCTGGTACTGCTCCATTTTCGATTTGTGAATTAATGGATAAGATACTTCTACACCAGTGGCATCTTGCATTGGTTGCTTCTTTCGTATTAATGACAACTTCTGCTCCACAGCCTCCACATTTTAAAGTAATCATATCATTTGCATTTTGATCAATATCTTTGGTTCCAGATGCTCTTGTTTCTCCTTCTAGATTTTTAGCATCTTTTTCTAATCCTTCTACTGTTTCTGCTTCAAACTCTGTATAACAGTAATTACAAATTAATTTTTTCTTTTTTATATTATAGGTAACATCACTTGCTCCACATTGTGGACATCTATTTTCTCCATGTTCTCCTTTACTATCTGTATCTACTATTTTAATTTCTTTTTCTGCCATAAATTCATCTCCTATTTTCTTCATTATAACATAAAAAAAGAACCATTTGGTTCTTTATTATTCTTTTACGAATTCCATTGTTTTGAAGAAGTCTTGTAGTTTCTTTTCTAGTACTTCTGCCATAACAATTTCTTCATCTGTGTCCATTCTTTCAATGGATACAAATAGTACTTCTGCTGTATTATCATCAATTCCTAATAGAATATTAAGATTTATTTTATCATCATATTCACTATAGGCATATGCTTCATAATCACCAAATTTGTATTCTTTGTAATATTTTTGAGCAGATCTTGCTGTTTCTGTTTCATTATATGCTGTTGTACTCATTGTTGTGTAATACATTTCAAAAGAAGCATCGAATTCTTCATTTGTGAATGTAATAGCTGTTGATTTTCCTTCATCATTTTCTTCTACATCACTGAATTTTTCTTCTGCATCATACTTAAATGTAGTTGTAAATCCTAGTTTATCATCTGATAATTCGATTGTCTTTGTAATCTTTTTATCTTTTTCTTTTCCTGTATGCGTTTTATCACAAGCTGTAGCGAAGAATAATAATGGTATTAATAATAGTACAAGTAATAACTTTTTGTTCATATTTTTATTTTTCTTCCTTTCTTTGTCCTATTATATCACAATTGATTTATAGATGCTATTAATTGTTTAATGGCAGGATGATCGGTCTTCTCTGCTAATCTTTTTAGTTCTTCTGGATAGTGTTCTTTTAAGGTTGGATGTTTCTTCAAGAATACTTGTAATTCATATTCTTTTCCATTACGAATACAGTCTTCTAAATATAACATAGGATCTGTATTGATGATACACTGAAATAATCTTTCTGCTTGATCAGGTCTTGATTCTATGAACGATGCTTTTTCTTTCATGATTTCATCATAGTCTTTGTTCATGACTAAATTTAATAAAGGATACTCCATGACTAATTCTGGATGAGATTTAATATACTGATCCACTGCAATTAATCTATCTTGTTTTTCTCCATCGATTTCAAATTCTCCTGTTGGTGGATCCATTCCCATTGCTTCTCTTCTTGTTCTTGTTGTGAAGCGATTGGCATCATACAATCTTTGTTCATCTTTGGAACTATCTTCTATCATGATCTTTTGTAATTTTCTTAGCGTTATTTCATCTTCCATGGATAGTTCATTTCCTTGATGTTTATATCTTCTAATTAAGTTTTCTAATAGAATTCTTACAGCTACAAATCCAAATTCATCTGCATCTGTTTCTATATAAAGATCTTTATAATTCGTTTTATAAAAAGCTTCTGAATGACCAGTTATAAAAGCTTCTTCTTTTACTAAAATAATCATGTTTTCTGGATACTCAAATGCTTCTTCATAGGTTTTTGCTTTATAGGAATCATGTTGCATTTTGTGTCTTGCTTCATGGAATACTGTTTGCATCGAAGAGGTTTTACTTCTTCCTCCTAATAGAAATCCACTGGCAGATACTCTTAATGTATCTGTAATGGAATCATATCCTGCAATTCCAGCTAAAGCTATATTTGGATCTTCTACTACTTGTAGATTCATCTGATGAAATTCTCTCATATATTGTTTTAATAATTCTAAGTAATAGTTTTGTGTTGCTTCATAGAAGTCACTTCCATGCATATATTGTTGTCCTAATGAAAGTTTTCTTTCTTCTTCTATTCTTTGATTCATTAAATAATCTAAATCATGAATTACTTGTGGAAGATTCTTTAGACCTTCTTCTTGTATATGTTTTAAACAAGTATCTAATTTATTTTGAATGATTTCTGGGGTCATATTTTATCCTCCTATCTTAGTATTATTATAGCATAAAAAAATAAGGACTAAGTCCTTATTTTTCTTCGTTTAAGAAATGGTATACGCATGCTGATAATGCAGCACCAATTAGTGGTGCAACAATAAATAACCAAACTTGTTTTAATGCTTCTCCACCTAAGAATAAAGCAGGTGCTAAGCTTCTAGCAGGGTTAACAGAAGTTCCTGTTAGATTAATTCCTAATAAATGAACAAATGTAAGTGTTAAACCAATTACTAATCCAGCGATTGGGGCATATTTCTTATCACTTGTAACACCAAGAATTGTATAAACAAATACGAATGTTAAAACGATTTCAGTAAGTAGTGCTCCTATTAATGAGATGTTTGTTGCAGATAATGTTTCAAATCCATTTGCTCCTAAAGCAGCTGTTCCTAAAGTTGTTCCTTTTAGGATTGCATATAGGATAGCAGTTCCTGCTAAAGCTCCTAATACTTGAGCAACTACATAGTAAGCGAAATCTTTTACTGATATTTTCTTTGTAATTAACATTGCTAAAGATACAGCAGGGTTAACATGGCAACCAGAAATATCTCCAATTACATATGCTTCCGCAACAATTGCTAAACCAAATGCTAAAGCGGTTGCTACTAGATCTCCTCCTGATACGACTGCAATTCCTGTACCAAATAAAACAAGTACTAATGTTCCTATGAACTCGGCTATATATTTTTTCATTAACCATTCTCCTTTCTATTTCCATTTTAGTTCTATTTTTTTAGAATGTCAATTTTCTCCATTTTGTGATATCCTATAATAGAAGGTGATAGGATGAGTGATTTTCAAGAAAAAGTAAAAGAGAAAATTAGACAATATTCAAATGAACAATACCTAGATGGTTATATTAAAAATGAGTATTTAACAGAAGATGGAGATGCGGATATTTTCTTAAAAATTCATAATGCTTATGAAGTATTTGATTCAAGGACAGCCGGTCATCAATTAGATGTTCATAAATCTATTTATGATTTTATTAATCATAAGATGGCTATGCTTGATAATGATGTTCCTATTAATCTACATTTCCTTGGATATCATTTTACGGATCATGAACAAGGTATGATTCGTCATATTATGAAAGAGCATTATGCAATTGAACTTTATAAAACGCAAAAGAAATTTAATACATTAAAAAACAAGATTTTTGGTCTTGTCTTATTAGGAATTGTTTCTTTTGCTTTATATTCTTTTGTATATTTCTTAAAAGATTTTAATTACTTAGTAGAAGTATTTGGATTCTTATTTACTTTCTCTTTATGGGAAGCTATGGACCGTTTTATTTATGTTTTAAGTGAAGTAAGAAGTGAAAGAGAAGCTATTACACAGGCACTTCTTATGAATATTGATTTTGATTCTGAGGAGGAGCCTGAAGAAGATATCTAGAATCTTGATAGTTTCTTAACCGTACTTCTTGGTACGTTATCTTTATACTGTGATATTTGATCTAACTGGTATTTGATATCGGTTAGATTTTTTCTTATTCTATTTCTTTCTTCTTCTAAAATAGAAGGATGATTCTTGGTAAACTTTCGATAATTATGGGGATTGGTTCCCATTTCTTTACTAAATATTTCAGAGTAATATTCTTGAGAAGTAAATCCATGACTTAAAGCCACTTTTAAAATAGAGTCTTCTGTTGTCTTTAGTTCTTCTAAAGAGGAATAGACTCTTTTTTTATTCATATAATCGATGATGGTAATACCTAATTCTTTTTTGAAGATTCTCATTAAGTAATCTTTATTATAATAAAAGACTCTTGATAATTCTTCTAAGGTAACTCTTGCATAAATCTTATCATCTATATAAGTTAATAATTGTCTTACTAAAGATGGATTCATCTTCCTCACCAATATCATTTTATCACAAAAGTCGTTATTGTTTAAAAATATTTACAAAAACTATGTTTTAATGGTATTGAAGGGAGGAAGAATATGAGTTATGCAAGATGGACTACTCAAGAAGAAGTAGTTAAAAATTTAAAGGGAGTTAATTTAGAAACAGGGGTTAAGGAATCAGGTACACCTATTACTTATGATGATAAGTATTTATATATAGATTCAAGAGAATCACACAATTTGATTATTGGAAGTACTGGTAGTGGTAAAACACAAGCTATCATTTTACCAATGCTTAAATTATCGATGATGGCAAAAGAGAGTTTTGTGGTCAATGATCCAAAAGGAGATATCTACAAGAGATGTGCTAAGACATTAGAAAAGGAAGGATATCAAGTTTATGCTTTAGATTTTGATGATGCAAAGTATGGAAATAGTTGGAATCCTCTTCATATGCCTTATCAGTTATATCAAGAAGGAGAAAAAGATAAAGCAACGAAATGCTTAGAAGATATTGCTTATTACTTATTCTATGAAAAAGCAGATGTGAATGTGGATCCATTCTGGACAAATACCGTTATGGATTACTTTACTGGTTTATGTTTATATCTTTTTGAAAATGCGAAAGAAGAAGAAATTCATTTAGAAAGTATTTCTCAATTAAGTAATGATCTACAGAAGAAGGGAAAATCGGAAGCATTCATGGAGAAGATTGATCCTTCTAGTAAAATCTATTTGAATGTTGTAGGTACTATGAGAGCTCCTGTAGAAACGAAGGGTAGTATTTTATCTGTCTTTAATCAAAAGATTAAGAAATATATCTCTCGTGAGCATTTATCTAATATGTTATCTAGTAGTGATTTTGAAATAAAAGATCTATCTGTGAAACCTTGTGCTTTATTTATCATTAGTGGAGTATCTAATTATTGTAATAATTTGATTCCATTACTTGTCAATCAAGTGGTTGATTCTATTAATTACTTAGATGGTAGTAAGAAGATGTTTAATATCTTATTAGATGAATTTGATAGTATGGTACCTATTCGTGACTTTTCTCGATTAATTGAATTTTGTCGTTCTTTAAGAATTCGTATTACGGTTACTGTTAGAAGTTATGTACATCTATGTAATATGTATTCCAAAGAAGAAACAGAGATTTTAAAGATGTGTTTTGGTAACTTCATTTATTTATTAAGTGATGATATTTATACACTTGATGAAATTTCTAAGTATTGTGGTATGCAAAAAGTGGATAAAGAATTAGTTCCTTTGGTTACCGTTGAAGACTTAAAAATGATTGGTGTATTTGAAGGAATTGTTGTTATGCCTCGCATGATGCCTTATAAGACAAAGTTCTTACCTGATTATCAAATTGATTGGGGAATTGAATTTGAAGAAAGTAAAATACCTCTTAGAAAAATGAAACCTTTAAAAAAATATGAAGAAAGATAATTCGATTATCTTTTTTCTTTTGCTTGTTTGTGTTATACTGATTATAGTAGGATGTGATGATATGGGCAAACAAGTATATAATGCTGAAGAATTAAAGACTCGTAGAAAACAAATTACATCCCTTGTTAAAAGTTATTATAAAAAGTTTGATTTTCTTCAGTATGATCCATTGGATTTGCTCATAGATAAATCAAATGATTTATTCTTAGACTCCGACTTAACAATGGATGAAATTAATGAAAAAATGATGGATGCGATTACTTCTCGTAAGAGAGCGTTAGATGAACGCTATGATAATGAGAAAGTAAAAGCTAATCATGAAACAATTTATGGAAGACTTGAGCAACTTGCGAGATTATTAAATCAAGAAGGTGTTGATTACCAACTAGCTGGTGGTCTATGTGGATATGTTGCTTATGGAGAAGAATCGAATCGTTGTCATGATGATATTGATATTTGTATTAATGAAGAAGATCTTCCTAAATTTCGTAGAGTTTGTAAGAAGTTAGGTCTTCTATTTGAAGATAATCGTTTAAATAGTGAACGAGTACTCAGAGACGGTATTCCTCATGGGGAACATGAAGTGATTGCGAGAGACCCAGATAGTGATTTCCATATTGGAGCCTTTCCTTTTGAAAGACGAGATGGAATGGTTATTTCAAAAGGTTATTACCATGATGAAAATGATGTTCCTCATGTTCGAGAAGAAATCTATTTACCAGAACTTGCAGAAGAATTATTTGGAAATTTAGAGATTGATTTTAGAGGAACTCCTCTAACTATTACTCCACCAGAATTTGTTTATTTATTAAAACAATATACTCGACAAGAAAAGGATCAACATGATATTCTATTCTTAGAGAATCATATGAGTCGTGATAAACTACTTCGTATTCAAGAATTATCAAAAGATCAAAAAGTCGTACAACTTGTTCCTGTTGAGGATATTCCATATGCTTCCTTAAATCCTTATGATGAGGATGAAGGCGAATTAGGACTTATGTTAGCGGATGAAGGTCCGAGAAGAATCAATGAAGCGAGTGCTTCAGAAAAGAAGGAGGGTACCAAAGTGCGTGTAAAGAAAGCTGGACAAGAAGTTCAACAACAAGTGCAAGACCAAGAACAAATCAATGAAGAAGGATTCATCAGCAATACAATCATTACAACATTAGCTCTTATTTCATTTGTATTATGCTTTATTGGTGTTGCTATTATCTATCTAGTTCAAATGTAATGAAAATCTAGTTAATCTAGATTTTTTTTATGCTATAATAACGGTGAGGTTTTGCTTATGGAATTATTAAAACATTGTATGTTGTGCCCTAGAAAATGTGGGGTCAATCGTTATGAGACGGTTGGTGCTTGTGGGGCAACCAATAAAATACGTTTAGCTTATTATCATTTGCATGAATGGGAAGAACCTGTTTTATCTGGTGATAAAGGAAGTGGAACAATCTTCTTCTCTCATTGCAATTTAAAATGTATTTATTGTCAAAATAAAAAGATTAGTATCGATGGATATGGAAAACTGATTTCCAATAAGAAGTTAGGAGAGATTATGCTTACTCTTCAAGAGATGGGTGCTCATAATATTAACTTAGTAACTCCTACGCATTATGTTCCACAAATTGCATCAGTACTTCAAAAATTAAAAGGTAAAGCACTAACAATTCCGGTTGTTTATAATACGAGTAGTTATGAATGTGTCGGTACTTTGATGATGATGAATCATTTAGTGGATATCTATTTAGCAGATTTAAGATATTATGATGATCAACTTGCCTGGAACTATTCTGGTTGTAAGGACTATTTTGAAAATGCGACGATGGCAATCGATGAAATGTATAGACAAGTTGGAAAACCTGTCTTTGATGAGAAAGGTCTCATGAAGAGTGGTTTGATTGTAAGAGTTTTGATTCTACCGGGTCACTTAGAGGATGCGAAAAAGATTATTCATTACTTATACAAAACTTATGGAGATGATATCATTATTAGTATTATGAATCAGTATACTCCAGTGAATCCATGTATTTATCAAAATTTAAATCGAAGGCTTACGAAGGAAGAATATGATGAGGTCATCAAGTATGCTTTAGAGATTGGGGTTACACAGGCATTTGTACAGGATGAAGGTACTGCAGAAGAGAGTTTTATTCCTGATTTTAATACCAATGTTTTGTGATTTTCTTTTCATTTTCTTTAAAAGTGTGTTATTATTTATTTAGGAGGTTATAAAATGAAAAAGTTAATGGTTCTTGCATTAATGCTAGTAGTTTTCTTAGTACCATTTGTTGCTTTCGCTGAAGGTGAAGAAGGCGAAGGAGATTCTACATTAATCGCAACAGATCAACGTGTTATTGTTTACTTCTTCCATGGTGATGGATGTCCACACTGTGCTGAAGCAGAAGAATGGTTCGATAGTATCCAAGGTGAATATGGAGAAAAAATGAGAATCGCTGCTTATGAAGTATGGAATGATGCTGAGAATGCTTCTTTAATGTCACAAGTTGCTCAATTAAGAGGTGACGATGCTACTGGAGTTCCATATATCGTTATCGGAGATAAATCATGGATTGGTTTCAATGAAACTGTTATGGGTTCAGAAATCAAAGCTCAAATCGATAAGATGTATGAAATTGATCCAGCAGAAAGAGTTGACTCTATTGCTGAAGCAGGTGGAGTTCTTCCACCAGAAGCAGAGAAATCTGATAAAAAAGATGGTGCAGCTAAAGATGTTATCGCTTTAATCGTTGTACTTGTTATCACTGGTGGTATTTGCTACGGTGTATATGCTGCAAGAAAATCAGCTAATTAAAAGAACCAAATGGTTCTTTTTTTGTGCATAAAAAAAATCAGTATTTCTACTGATTTTCTCTTTCTTCTTTCTTTTCTAATTCTCTTTGGATATCTACTACTTTAATACCAAAGGTATATAGAATTTTATTCGAACTTGGAATAATGAAATATACTCCTGTTTTCTTTGCATTTTCAATCATTAAGATTGGTTGATTAATGGTATCTCTAATCTCTAACATATCATTGAATGAATCAATTCTTAAACTCTTATATCCAGAGATATCAAATGTACCATTAACTCTTTGAATATAAGCATTATAGTTACTTAAGATTTTCTTTAATTCTCTTTCATAGATTGATTTTGCAGTCTTTGTATTTTCCATAAATAGGAAAGCACGTACTGCAATGATAATCGCAATTACCAAAGAAATAACGGCACAGAATAAGAATAATACATTTGCTTTTGAAGGTTCTGAACATAGAATTGAATTATTCTCATTATCAATAATACTATTGGTAATATCCATACCCATTGTTTTATTTGTTAATGGGATAACGATGGATGTTACCGATTCATTTCCTGGTAAGGATTCCTTACAGTTATTTTGTACATCTACGTATAAATTTACGGTAAGTGTACTTGTAACATTATCAATATCATAAGTACGAATAAAGTCTTTAATTAAATCATTATATTTATTGTAGTTAATATTAACATTTTCTTCTATGATGGTTTCTACTTCATCGGATGTTTTTTCTACTTTTGTGATTAATGTTTCATCGAACGTATATAAGTTCTTGAAAGTTGTTTTATCTTTTACGGCAACGTTTGCTTCTACTCGATATGAGTATTTATAGCTAGTTGCTGGTTTTTCTAATTCTAATCGATATTTGAAAGTTGCTGTAATATAATCAATTAAATCACTGATATATTGATTATCTTTTTCTAGATAATCTTTATCATAGAATGTATTATCTTTTAAATGAATTCGATAATCTACATCACTATTTTCTTTATAATTTACATATTTTGTTTGATTTAATACATTATAAATATATAAGAATAAGCATGAGAAACCTACAAAGAGTATAATCATTCCTACATAGGTTAGTAAAGATCTTTTGCGTTTCGTATCTTCGGCAAACATCTTTTCTACTTCGCTCTTTTTCATAGTTTCTCCCTTCCTTTCTCTTAATCAAATAAGTCGTTTACAAATAGTGTTGGATATCCAATATATTTAATCTTAAATTTATAGATTCCTACGATATCACTATCTGTTCTATAATCTACATCTACGTAGTCGTTTGCATCTCCTTTGGTGTAATATCTTAGTTTGCCATTTACTTTTTCGATTTCAACGACTCTGTGGATTAGTCTTAGTTTATCTTTTGTGAAGACTACGACGTCTCCTTTATTTATTCTTTGGTTCCTATAACTTTCAAAAATAGCCGCATCTCCATAATCAATGGATCCTGACATACTACCAGAACCAATTACAATCAATCCATATCGGAATTGACATGATATCAACATGGTGAATAATCCGGTTATGATTAGGATAACGGTTATTCGTAACATGTTTCTTCTTTTTTCTTTATAAGCTACTGCATATCTTTCTCTTGTATATCCATACTCTAATACTAAATATAAGATATAAGGATAAACCATTCTTAAGAATGTACGGAAATAAATATACATGTTTGGAATAACTGGAATGATATATACATATAGACAGGTTATTAATCGATAACCAATAACTCCTTTGTTTCCAAATTTCTTTGTAACATAGTTATAGAATAAATTACAAGCTACGGATGCACAGAAGACAAATCCTGTTAGATTTAATACTCCTTCTAGTGTATCTAAGTTATATACATTTCGATAGATAAATAAATCTATCAAAACCATACTAATAAATGTTAGAAATTTAGAAAAGTCTATTCTTGCTTTATAGATCTTGATACTTCCATCTTGGTTTAAGAATATATTTCTGATTATTTCTGATGAGACTATGATGACTGCGAATGGAATAATATTCTTCAACAAAGATCGTATTCCAAATACTTCTATTTGTTTACTAAATGTATAGAAGAATAATCCTGATAAATAGAATAATCCTACATATAGTAATGCAAATCCTATTAAAAGATATAAGATTTCTCTTTCAAATAGAGCTGTTTTTTTATCACTTGTGAATATCTTTCTTACAAGCCACATATAAGCAAATAATGCGACTGCTAAAAGTGGCTGTGTCATATTATTTGACACAAAGAGAGCAACAAACAAGATAATTAATAATATGACTTCAAATAAATATAGTTTTAATTTGCTATCCTTCATACTATCCCTCTTCCTTGTTGCCTACGTTCTATCAAATAACTAAGCTTGAACAGCATTAATGTCTGCTAATTTAACATAGAAATTTTCTGTATGAGCTGTATCTCCAACCCATGCTTTCTTTAGTGTTACTGTTACAGTGAATGTAGTTGTTTCATTTGGAGTAAGATTCTTTGTACCACTCCATCCTGGTGTTACTACTACTGTGAAGTATTGGCTGCTTGAATTAGTCCATACATTTGTATATCCACTATCTGAATATACTTTTAAGTTTGTATCAACTAATGCTGCA
Source organism: uncultured Caryophanales bacterium (assembly GCA_946402785.1). Classification (GTDB taxonomy): domain Bacteria; phylum Bacillota_I; class Bacilli_A; order RF39; family UBA660; genus UBA3789. The sequence goes on from CAMIXP010000004.1 coordinate 12,016, forward strand.
TTGATTCCAGCTGGGCTGTAGTTCATTACTTCAAATACACATGATTGTTCTTGTCCTACTGTATCTAGTGTAACAACACATGTTCCTGTTTGAGATTTTGCAGTTGCTGTAGCTGTTCCTGTACTTCCTGTTGTAACACCATCAAATGCAACTTCAAATTCATCTGATGCTGTTGCGTTTGCAGTACCAGTTACTGTTAAGTTTGCAGCAGTGATGGCATAACCAATACCCATAGCAACGATTGCTAATAAGATAATGACTGCTAAACCAACGTTTTTCTTCTTCTTCATAATATTCACCTCCTCCTTCAGTCTTTGCCTTGGGAACTATCTTTGAAACCTCAATGCTTGTCCCCGAAGCAAAGGGCTAGGACGAATCCTAAGTAGTATCTGGGTATATAGACACCCCTACTCTACAATCTAATCGTACTATTAATTTCTTACCATTTCAATCATTTTTGTATAATATTGTCAACTACTTTACTTATCTTTACACACATCTATCCATTTTTGATAGTCAAGTATTTCTTCTAGTTTTTTTACTTCTATTGGAATAGCGCTATTATGAGTACCACAAGCTGGGTGAATTAGCGTATGTTCTTTTAGAGAAACATCTAAATAGATATCTACATTTTCTTTTACTCCAAAAGGACATACTCCTCCTATTTCATGTCCAATTAATTCTTCTACTAATTCTGGTGGAATCATTTTTGCTTTCGTATGGAATTCTTGTTTATACTTAGCATTATCTATTTTTTGATCTCCTGCAACTACGATTACAATTGGTTTTTCTCCTACTAGGAAAGACATTGTTTTCGCAATCTCTGCTTCCTTACAATTTAATGCTTTTGCGGCTAATTCTACCGTTGCACTTGATGTATCAAACTCTAATATTTTGTTATCTAATTTATATTTTTTTAAATATTCTTTTGCTCTTTCTAATGACATAATACTCTCCTTTATAAAATGAAAAGTAGTGTTTACTACTTTTCCCTTTTTTATTTTAATGTAATTGTTATTGTTTTTTCTTTTTTATTTCTTGTATAAGTTATTTTCATCTTATCTCCTACTTTATGTCTTGATAAGGCATATTTAACGTAGGCTGTATTTTTAATTTCTAAGTTATCTATTTTGGTGATGATATCTCCTTTTTGGAGATGACCATCTGCATTACTATCTTTTTTTACTTTTAGAACTACGGCTCCTTTTACGATACCGTCAGGGAGTTCTAAATCATGGGTTGTGAGTTGTGCTGCATCATCTGCATCTGCCATACTAATTCCTAGTTCTGGCCAAGTGAGTTCTTTTCCTTTTTCTAGTAATTCTATGTTTGCTTTTACGTATTCTACTGGGATAGCGAATGACATGCCTTCTACGCCGTCTTCCATTAGTTTTAAGGTACATACACCTACTACTTCACCATTGGCATTAAATAGGGCTCCACCACTGTTTCCTGGGCTTACAGAGGCATCAAACTGTAATACATTCATTAACCATTCTTTTGTATCTGTTTCATTGATTAATGTTTGAACGACTCTATCTTTTCCAGATAGGACTCCTGCGGATACGCTTCCTTGATATCTTTTGCTAATCGGAGATCCTACTGTGAATACGGTGTCTCCTAATCGTAAGTCATCACTGGATCCAAATGTTACAACTCCTGGTGCATCTTTTGCATCTATTTCTAGGACTGCAAGATCTAAGTGAGCATCTTCTCCTAATAATTTAGCATCTACTTCTTTGTCGTTTGCATTATAAAGTACAATTCGATTTCCATCAATTACATGTTCATTCGTAATAACATAGGCTTTTAATGGACCTTTCTTATAAATAAATCCAGATCCATTCGTCATCAATGCATCTCCTGAATACGTTTCTATAGCAACGGATGCATCTTTTACTTTTTCTACAGAGTTTGCTAAAGAATTCTTTTCATAAATAGCAGTCTTCTGTTTTGGAAAAGCATTTATGACAATTGTAATCAGTAAAAATACAACAAAAAAAGAAGAGATGACTATATAATCAATTTTATTCAATTGTTTCATCGTCTTCTTCATCTATAAAACTCCTCTCCATATTGGCAAGATCTTTCCAGTTTACTGGGAATCCCATTCTATTTAATACATCTGTAATATCAATTGTATGTAGATTATAATTTAATGTTTGAATGACATTATCTAATTCAATTGACATATTTTTAAAATCTTCTGCTAAAAGCATTTGTTTCATAATAATGATTAATGCGAATAAATCGTTCTTTCCTTGTATGAATTCATCATCTACTTTTTTAATTCTTAGGAGTTGATGATATACGGTATCATCAATTGCTTTTTGTGTTTTGTTTTCATACAAAATATCTTCATGTGCACAAAGATTACGATAGTTCGCTAGAATTGGTAAATATACAATCATGGTAGATGGATTAATTTCATATGTATTAGCTATTTCTTTTTGGTCTTCTTTCTTTAATACTTGGAATAATTCACTAACAATTCCGAAAGATAATACTTTTACCAAAATCCATAATGGTATATATCCATAATTTGATACGTAGTGAAGGGTTGCTGTATGTTGAGAACCATTTACTCGTATTTGTCTTTTCATTTTCTTTAATAAGTCATTTAATTGAGATTGTTTTCTTGGATCTTCTGTGAAGTTTTTAGGTTTTAAATAGTCTCTTTCACGATACCCATACTTTTTAGATAACTGATAAGACATAATTGATTTCAAGTTATTTTCAATGACTAATAAATATTTAAAAATGATATTACGAAATGTTCTATCAAATAAAAACAAGCTATACATTTCTTCAAATGTTGTTCCTTCTTTGAATCTCTTATCTGTTTCAGATACTAAGAATAGGTGTCTATATCCATTTAGGAAGAAATAGTTTTCTCTTAATAATACTTTTTTAGTATACTTTTCATCGCTGATTTGCATACCTTTGTACTTAAAGATCTCAACCTGTTCATCTAAGTTTTTGAAGTTCTTTTCGATCATTGTATCACCCTTTTATCCTATTCTTAAATCTATTCTATCAAATTTCATAATATTTTTCAATTTTTTATGTTATAATAGAAAGCAATAAAACTTTTTAGGGGGGATTTCTATGCCAGCAACGGCTACTCATGCTTTTTTTGCAAAAGATGTGTATGATATCTTACCAGATTCTATTAGCGAAGAGTTAATTCTTTCTAAATGTAGAATGTATGGTCAAAGTATTGATAGTTTAAAATTCTATAATTTATTTTCACTTATGCCTGGGAAAATGATTCGTCATTTCCAAGGATGGTTTCATGAAAACCAATCACAAGAGTTCTTTTTGAACGTCTTAAAGTATATGAAAGATAACAAGATTCATGATCATGACACAATGTCATTCTTATTTGGTTGTATTTGCCATTATGCATTAGATTCTACGATGCATCCTTATATTGTTTATCGTACAGGTTATTTTGATAAAGATAAGCCAAATACTTATAAATATAATAATGTTCATGCTTTTATGGAAACATTTATTGATAACGATATGATTAAACGTAGAACGAATACAAATCCATATACATTTAACTTTAGTCAATTTTGTTTTGATATTTCACCTTTTTCAAATGATTTAGAAAAAACAATTGATTATGCTTTTTATAATACTTTTCATATTAATAATATGAGTAAGATTTATTACAAATCTTTAAAGCAAATGAGATATTCTATTAATATCTTCCGTAGAGATCCATTAGGCATTAAAAAGTTCTTCTATAAGTTAGCTGATTCTTTTACTCCTAAAAAGTGTTTTCGTTTTGAAGCTATCAGTTATCATTATCCATTAGAAGATAAGCATGATTATCTAAATAGTAATCATACTCTTTGGAGAAATCCTTGTATTTATGACCAAACAAGTACAGAGTCTTTTGTTGATTTATATTTAAAAGCTATTAAGTTTGCGAAAGTACTCATGTGTGCTAGTTGCGACTACTTAGATGGAAAAGATATTGATCTAGAAAAAGTATTTGATAATACGAGTTATGTTACTGGATTAAATTGTGATGATAAGAGAGAATTAAAATACTTTAACTTTTAAAAGAAAAAGAACTTTCATTGAAAGTTCTTTTATTTTCCTGTTAAGTCTTCTAATGCTTTATCTGCATCTTTATTTAACTCAACTGTGTTCTCTAAGAATTTTGCATAAGATTCGACAGAGGCTGCGAAATCTACAATTTCTTGTATCTCTCTTGCTTTAGCAACTTCTTCTACGGCTTCTGCTTCTGTTCTTAAGGCTTTTGCCACATTTAATACTTGTTCATATGTTAATCGGTCTATCATTCAACTAATCCCTCCGATACTGGTACTCTTGGTTGAATATCTGATGGAACAAAGGATGCTGGTAAACCAGGAACATCTAAATTACGATTTCCAACAGAAACAGTTGTACCTCCTGCATAACCTCCTTGTGAAGGCATAGGAGGTGGAGGTGGTTGTTGACGATGTTGATCTTCTGGTGTTTCTTCTTCGACTTCTTCTTCCAAATTCTCAGTTTTTTCTACTTGTACGGTTCTTGGTAGTTTGAATTCTTCTGCTCTGGAAGTTACGATGCTCTTATAATCATCAATATTATCTATGTAGTTTTTATTATCCATATTATTCCATCCGGCTTTCATTTTTTCCAGATAATCATAAATTTTATTAACTGCGGTTACATAACGATTATAGTCGTCCATTTTGCACCTCCTTCTAGATTAAGATTACTCTTGATCCATTTTTTAAATCTGTATCACGAATTGTTTTATTAACATCATAGATTTCTCCTGTTTCCTTACTATAAAGATTGGTATCTTTTCTTGGAATATAGGCTCTATCTGTTAATTCAACTAGTGAGTTTTCAATTAGGGATTTGATTGTTCCTATTTTTTTATTAATAGGGATAAACATATCATATTTAACTTCAATAAGAGGTATTTCTAATTCTACTAATATTTTGTTTTCTTCCATCCTATTCCCTCCTATTCATCTGACATTAACTTCATCAACTCAGCTTTACCCTTCTTGATAATGTATCCGAAGCCAGGATCTACTTCTTGTCTTAGGATACGTGAGTTGGTCGTTACTTTCAATGTGAATTGGTTTCCAATACCATTTCCTATCCAAATACCTTCTGCCAAATCCACATTGCCTTTGTACCAAGTTTCGAAGTTAATAGATTTAATAACATCGATTGTATCGACAATGATGAAACGAATGTTTCCTTTTTCTTTTGATTTTTCAATTAATTCAGTGAATTCTGATTTATCTGTAGCACTTAGTTTTCCAAGTAATGCATTGATTCCAACAATTACATTGAATAATGTTGTAGTTGGTTCATTGAATTCCACTGCATTTCTTAATGTCTCAATTCCGTCTGGGCAATTATCAATACTGTAGGTTGTATTTTCATACATAACTTCTCCTAAAATATTGTTTGCATCTAAAACGTTTAATGTAACACCAGAGATTGTTAGTAAGTTACGAATGATACCTCTAAGGAATGCTGGTTCAGATGAAACATCGTCTCCTGTGATATTGTACATAAACTTGTTGTTGAAATCGATTGTAGCAGTTTGTAGAGTCTCTTTTGAAACACCTACTGGGATTGTTCTTAAGTTTCTCAATAAATTTGCTACATATTCTTGACTTACTACTTCTGGTAAGATTGGAACGTTTGGTGCTTGGAATGTACAAATCTTATTCAATTTCTCACAGATTACTTTAATGTAATCAGACATTTTTTCTTCTTTATATGCGAAGGCTGTTTGGAATTCGAAGATTCCATCTAGAAGAATCATACCACGTCCATAAACCTTAGATGGCTCTTTCTTTCTAACACCTGGGATAACAGAAGAATAATCTCCTGGATCGTTGAATTGTAATACGAAGTTTTGACGGAAGTTTTGTCTTAAACGATAACGTACTGTATTTGGTCCGTTGGTTGTGAAGATGAAAATGATACCATATTTCAAACAGTCACGAGTCATTTGACCAACCATATCTTCGTAATCGTTGTAAGATTCCATAAATGCTTCAACGTTATTGATGATAATAATCATTAATGGGATTTGTTTTCCACCATGGTTAATGTAGAAATCATAAGATCCATTATAGTCCGTAAACATTTTCTTTCTTTCTTCTAGGGTGTTATCTATTAACTTAAACAAGTTAGCAATCTTTTCTGCATCATTTGATAAGATAACTTCACCAACGTGTGGAGCATTTCTAAACATCGTTAATGTTTCAGCACCAAAGTCTAGAATATAGAAGTTTACTTCATTGGAATTGTGTCCTGTTATGGTTGAATAAATCAATCCAGCAAGCATTAATTCCTTACCATTACCAGCAGAACCAAAGATAATGGTATTTCCTAATTCTGATAGTGGCATTGTTAGTAAGTTTTGTGCTTGGTTATCAGGATCATCATACTCACCTACGATTGGGTTAATAACATTCTTCTTAGGTTTGTAATGATATTTTTCTTTTAAGTCATCTGTATAAATAACATCTGGGATTCTTGGTAACCATAATTGTTCTACTTCAATTTTTTCTTTTTCTGCTTCTCTTACGATATATTTGATGATGTTTGTTACTTCTTCACCTTCAGATTTAACCATCATATCATCTTTCTTGGTATCTAAAGATTTAATTGGAGTACCAACATTATCAACAATCGTAATAGATTGATCGACTTTCTTTTTACGTTTTTCTGTAGGATAATACTGAGCTCCTGCCCATGCAGCTTGTCCCATTGCGAACAACTCGTTATAACCTACTTGTAAGAAGAAACGTCCTACGTTCTTTAACTCAGCAGCATCTGGACATTTAATCATATCCATACTATCTGACTTATCCTGAACTCTTAAGCAGACACGGAATTTAGAGTTGGACCAAATCTGATCATTAACGACTCCGGAAGGTTTCTGGGTTGCTAGAATCAAGTGGACTCCTAAGGAACGTCCGATACGAGCTGTAGAAATCAATTGTTCCATGAATTCTGGTCTCTGGTCTTTCAACTCAGCGAACTCGTCGGAAATAATGAATAAGTGAGATATTGGTTTATCTACTAATCCACGTCTATATAGGTTTTGATATTTATAAATATCAATTGTACTTTCATTTAATTTATCTCTTGCTTCATTGAATTGTCTCTGACGTTTTCTTAACTCAGATTGAATAGATGCAAGGGAACGGTTCATTTCAACCGTATCCAAGTTGGTAATCGTTCCTGCTAAGTGAGGAAGTTTTACCCCTGTTTCTCTGTTTTCAAAAGCTCCGGTTAAACCTCCACCTTTGTAGTCGATCAATACGAATGATACTTCGTATGGGTGGTAGTTCATTGCCATAGATAAGATGTAAGTAATGATGAACTCTGATTTACCAGAACCGGTCATACCAGCAATCAAACCATGTGGTCCGTGTGCTTTTTCGTGTAAGTCTAGTTTGAATAATTCTCTTGATTTATCAAATCCAACTGGTGTTTGTAATGACTTTGTTGGGTCATTTACTTTCCATCTGTTCAAAATATTCAACTGTTCAACCATACCAACATTACACATTTCTAGGAAAGAAACAGAAGTTGGTAAAGCTTGCTCTTGCTTTGCAATATCGATTGGGATATTGGCAATAATCTTACAACATTCAAAGATATTTAATGTTGGATCAAAATCTGCAATGAATTCTTTTTGTTTATTAGCAACTAATTCATTTTCGAATACACCTGATTTTTTATCACCGATACTGATGAATGCTTTACATTCATTTGGTATATTGATCAAACGTGGGCTAATAACTACTAAACTGAATCCATAGTTAACTGGCATACTACTTACGTCTTTTAATAATTCAATATCTCTGACTGATTTATAATCATCTGTAATAATCAAATAATATGGTTTATAACTGTGATAATCCGCAGAATTAATGTCCATAGAACCATTACTATCTTTGTATTTTCTTTGTTGTACTTCTTTTTCCAATTCTAGGGATATTTCTTTTGCTTCATCTAGGTTTGTTGCGAAGTAACGGAATGTTTTAGAGTTGTTCCAACAATGTGGAGCTACTTTTAAGTATTCCCAACTACTTTCATTTTGACTATTGGTAAATACAACGATCTTTAAGTCTTCATAACTGTGATATGTAAGTGCTTGTAGAATCAATCCATCTACGAATTGTTTCTTATTAGATGCTGTACCAATAATGGCAACAATATTTCTACTTACAAAGTTTAGGGAAATTGGTACGTTTTCAAGCGTTCTTGATTCTGCACCTATTTTATAAACTTCTTTTAGTAAGTCATCTGTTTTTAAGGCAAAGTGCTCTTCTGGAATATTAACATTTCCTCTTAATTCGGTAGCACCAATACCAAGTCTTAAATCTAGGAAGTCGTCTTGAGAAATTTCTCTTTCCCATAGATTTCTCTTCTTTTGATAAATGATCTCTTTGGTTTGATCTAATGGTAAGAAGTTATCAATTAAGATTTGACGTTGAATCTTCATCTCAGATTGAATCTTTTCTTTCTTAGATTCCAAGTATTTTAAATATTTAACATTTCTTTCTTTTTCAGCTTTTTTAGCAAGCTTCTTTTGATAACTCTTTTGTAAGTTTGGCCATAAGAACATAGTTGCCATCATAGCACCTGTCATAGCAAGTGTTGGAGCAACCGTTTGCCAATCAGATGTACCATTAATTACGGCTTGTAAAGCAGAGATACCAGTAGACATAGAAGACATACCCATTGTAAGCATTGGTCCTAAGGTATAGATCAATGGTGTTTCTTGTCCTTGTCCATCCATCTTTCCTGGAGGTGGGTCAATTACAATGTTCGCATCCACAATTCCTGTTTTGAAACGTGGTGCTCTATAGAAATAATCATCTTCTTTGTAGAATTCAATTGTTTCTTCATCAGGATTGTCAAACTCTGTTTGTGTTTGTGCAATCGAAGAAATCGATTCCAAATAATTATTATCAATACTTAGGTTTGATCCAATGTTATTGATAATTAATGTATCTTTTAATACGATAATTTTTAAACCCATAATGAAAATAATATCACCGTATTGTAATTGTCTTGCCGTGATAGCGATACTATTAACATAAGTTCCGTATTTACTATTTAAATCTTGAACAATCCAGACACCATCATTATAAGTTAGTTTTGCATGTTCTCTGGATACTAAAGGGAAATTAAAACAAATAGGGGCTTTTCCGTAATTACCAATTAGTAGTTCTTTTTTATCTCTTAGTCGTAATCGATAACTTTCTTTGTCTACTGTTGGGGAGCAGTATAAAATAACATATTCATTATCGGTATTAATCTTTAAGAAATATAAGCTATAGTCTTTTAAATAAGCAGACTCAACTTCCATTTCTCCAGACATGATCTTCGTTTCGAAGTCGGACTTTATTTTCCATCTACCATTGTCTTCTTCAACGTTAATTAGGTTTCTTACGTTTCCAAGGTAGTCATTATCTGTAATCCAATAATTTCCAGCTATTTTGGTTGGCAAAGTGAAGTTGTAAATTTTCTTTTTCTTGATTAACCTTACAATCACTGGTAATCACCCCGTATTATTCTAATTATATATTTTATTATATAATTGATTTCTTTTTTTTACAACCATTTCTTCTCTTTTTCATCATAAAAAAAGTAGGAATTCTTCCTACTTTTGTTCTTTCTCTTCTATGATTTTTTTCATGGTATCCTTTAGTTCTGATACATCTTCCATTAAATTCCATACAGCATCTTCACTTAAAACTCCTGCTTTTATGCTTGGATTTGGTTTCTTTTCTAATTCTTCTTTCTCTTTCAACCAATCTTTACTTCCATAGTATTGATTTAATAAATGAAGATCTACTTGGTTCTTTTCAAAATCATTTAATGCTTTCTCTAATTTTTTAACTATTTTTAAAGAGTTATCTAATCTTTTTTCATTGATTTCTATTCTACTTTTTCTTTCATAAGGACCTGTTTTTGAGATGATTTTATAGGGATGCTTTTCTCTATATTTTTTTCGTTCTTCTCGAGGCATTACAATTACTTTTTCCGCAATATCCATATGAAGAATACCATCTAAATGATCTAATTCATGAGATAGGACAGTTGATTCAAATCCTTCGAACTTTTCTTTTTGTTTCTTTCCTTCTATGTCGTAGTATTCTACTGTCATTTCATAAGGTCTTGTGACTAAACCCATGTTGTCTAGGCAGCTTAAACAAGCTTCCCAGTACTGTGTTTTTCCTTTTCTAGAGGTCACCTTTGGATTGATGAGAATTCTTGCTTC
>CAMIXP010000005.1 GCA_946402785.1 uncultured Caryophanales bacterium
ATTCAAAATAACTTTGTGGATGAGCACATACTGGACATACAGCAGGAGCTTTCTTTCCTACAACAACATGTCCACAGTTTCTACAAATCCAAATAGAATCTCCATCTCTAGAGAATACAACAGCATCTTCAATGTTCTTTAATAATTTACGATATCTTTCTTCATGATGTTTTTCAATTTCACCTACTGCTCTAAATTTAGCAGCGATTGCTTTAAATCCTTCTTCTTCAGCAGTTTTAGCAAATCCTTCATACATATCAGTCCACTCATAGTTTTCACCTTCAGCAGCAGCTAAAAGATTTTCAACAGTAGAAGGAACTTCTCCACCGTGTAGTTCTTTAAACCACATTTTAGCATGTTCTTTTTCATTATTAGCAGTTTCTTCAAAGATAGCAGCAATTTGCTCATATCCATCTTTTTTAGCTTTAGATGCAAAATAAGTATATTTGTTTCTAGCCTGACTTTCTCCTGCAAAAGCAGCTAATAAATTTTGTTCTGTTTTACTTCCTTTTAATTCCATAATCATACCTCGTTTCTTTTTTGAATTACAACCTTATTATATATAAAATAGAGAAAAATCTCAATACAAAAAAGAAGAACTTAATCTTCTTTTTGCATTAAACTCAAGATACCTTCTTTTGCTTTTTTAATATGTTTTTTACGAGTACTTAAAACAGGTGCATGCTTTCCTGCTTGATCCAAAACTTCAATAGCTCGACGATTAATTTCAGGATCTTGAAAGAACTCAGGAACAGCCTTCATTAAATAATTAAGAGAATAAACATTATGTTCTTCATCTGCTAAATTAGCCTGTTTTCCTTCCATTAAATAACGAAATACATAAGCATCATAAGCAATTGATTTCAACATATCTTCTGTACAACGAAATTTTGTTTCTCTTGCTTCTTCTTGAAAAGCTAAGTAATCTTTACGAAGTTCATTGGCAAGCTCTTCTGAATATCCTTGTACTCCGTGAATATATTCAATAATATCATTAACACAATCTCGAACAGATAAATATTCCTCTGGGTTTTCTTCTCCAGGTACTCTCTTCATATCATCAAAATCAAAACGATGAATATTAATGACACTTAAAATTTTATGAAGAAAAACATCAGAGAACAATAGAAATCCGCTATCTACTTGCGTTAGTAAAGCAACAGAATCCAAAAAAGCTAAATAAGCACCATAATTTTGATATAACTTCATCAAATCACTCTCTGTAATATAACAAAGATGGTTTTTCAACATAACTAAATTGTTAAAGTCCATTAACTCTTCAGACATAAAAGCTCCTTTTAATGAAATAGTTTTTTGTAGATATCCATATAATTTTCAACCATAATAAATTGAATATCTTTGCGAATATCCTCTGGGATATCATCCAAGTCTTTTTCATTTTCTTTTGGAATAAATACTTTTTTAATATTAGCTCTATGAGCACCAATCACTTTTTCTTTTAAACCACCAATTCCAAGAACTCTACCTCTTAAGGTAATTTCTCCTGTCATGGCAACACTTTTATCCACACATTGATTCTTAAACAAACTAATAAGTGTTGTGGTCATCGTAACACCAGCAGATGGACCATCTTTATTAACAGCCCCTTCTGGAACATGTACGTGAATATCTTGTTTTTCAATCGTTTTGGAGTCAATTCCAAATAAATCCATATTTGCTTTGATATAGTCAAGAGCAATATGACAAGACTCTTGCATAACATCTCCTAAAGAACCTGTTAAAGTAAGTTCTCCTTTTCCTTTAAACATGGTAGCTTCCACAGGAAGAATATCTCCACCAAATACCGTATAAGCCATTCCATTAACAACACCAATTTCTTTAGAGTTATCATTTTCCATATAATAATATTTTTTCTTACCTAAATATTCTTCAATCATATCTTCATTAATATGATAGAAAACTTGATCTTGATTCAATAAAATATTTTTAACAATCTTTCTAAATAAAGTCGCAATCGTTCTTTCTAATTCACGAACTCCTGCTTCTTTTGTATAATGACGAATAATGGTCATAATAGCATCATCATCTACTTGTACTTGTAAAGGAGTAAGTCCATGTTCTTCTAATTCTTTTGGAATTAAATGTTGTTTCGCAATATCTAATTTTTCATACTCTGTATAACTAGAAATATTAATAATCTCTAAACGATCTCGTAATTCATATGGAATTTGTTCCACGTAATTGGCAGTCGCAATAAACATAACTTTAGATAAATCAAAATCTTCTTCAATATAATGATCAGAGAATTTACTATTTTGTTCTGGATCTAATACTTCCAATAAACTACTAGCAGGATCTCCCTTAATATCTTTCGTCATCTTATCAATTTCATCGATAATGAAGACTGGATTCGTTGTACCTGCTCTTCGAATACCTTGAATGATACGTCCAGGATTGGCTCCAATATAAGTTCTTCTATGTCCAACGATCTCCGCCTCATCGTTAATTCCACCAACACTAATCTTAGCAGATTTACGATTTAAACTTTTCGCAATACTTAAAGCAAGCGATGTTTTACCAACACCAGGAGGACCTACTAAACATAAAATAGGACTTCTTAGATTATTCGTATTTTGTTTAACCGCAAGATACTCTAAAATACGGTCTTTTACTTCCTCTAAACCATAGTGAGAAGAATCCAAAATATTTTTAACTTTATTTAAATCATCTGTATCTTTCGTGTAATTATTCCATGGTAGATGAATCATCCAATCCAAGTATTCACGAACCATACCTAATTCAGGAGAATTACTATTTAAACTTTCATATCGATCTAATTCTCTCTTGATTTTTTCTTTTACTTTGGCATTACATTTTAATTTAGATATTTTCTTAGAAAGAGTTTCAATTTCAGAATCTTTATTATTTCCTTCTCCTAACTCTTTCTGCATTAATCGAATTTTTTCACGCAAGAAATATTCTTTTTGCGTATTATCTAATTCTTTTTCAACTTCACTTTCAATTCTTTGTTCTAACTCTACAAACTTTAAATCACGATTCATATCTTCCATCAAATATTTCGCTCTTTGAATCGGATCAATTGTTGTTACATATTTCTTTTTATCTTCATATTGAATCGGTAAAAAACTAGCAATTAAGTCACATAAATCATTTAAACTATCAATACCATGTAATTGACTCATAATGGCATTACCCATATATGGTACTTTCGCAACATAGTTTTCTAAAGACTTAATTAAAATACTGAAGTAGTTTTTAGACTCTTCTGGTTCTTCTATTTCTACTTCACGATAATCCGCTTTGTAATAATAACCATCTTCCGTAATGGAAGTAAGTTCAACCCTCTCTATTCCTTCAATTACAATTCTCGTTTTACCATTTGGAACATGCATTTTTAATTTTAAACGTCCCAAAGTTCCATATTTCGGAAAAGAAGTAAGTGAAATATCCCCTTCTCCAATAGGATTAACGATAATCATTAAATTATCTTCAATTTGATCAACGATATCTACCATCTGTTTATCATAGTTGTTATCATATTCAATACGCACTTCGTTATTTGGAAAGATAACCATATCATTAATGATTAAGACGAGTAATTTATTCAAGGATAGTTCACCTCCAAATAGCAAATACTGCTTACTATTATATATGGAAAAATATTTTTTTCAAGGAAATAAACCCTTTTTTTTACTTTTTTTAACAACCATTTTTATTATAAAAAAATTTTATAAAAAAAAAGTAACAACGTTACTTTTTTTATTTATTATATTCCTTTAAAAGATCAATTGTTTTACGAACTTCAAGGTCATATTTGATGAATTCTTCTCCACCAAATTGCTTTAAGAATTCGTCTTTTTTCATTTGATATCTTTCAGCTAATTCTTCTGTTTCTTTCTTGATTTCTTCCTCTGTTACTTCTACTTTTTCAAGTACAGCAATTTCATCTAACATCGTACGATATAAAACATTCTTGAAAGCTTCTGTTTCCATTTGACTTCTTAATGCTTTTTCATCTGTACCAGAGAATTGATAATAAACCTCTAATGAAATTCCTTGCATTCTCATTTGTTCTTCAAAGCGACCCATTAAACGATCAACTTCTTGTTGAACTAATGCTTCTGGAATATCAACTTCTACGTTCTTAGCAACTGCTTCTAATAATTCATCCACATATTTATTTTCAACATCTACTTCTTTTTCAGCAGCAATATGTTCCTTCATATGTTCTCTTAATGATTTTTCATCATGAACATCATCAATTGCTAAATCTTCAAAGAAATCTTCATCTAATTCACGAGCCTTCTTCTCTTTGATTTCATTTACTTTTACTTTGAATACAACTTCTTTACCAGCTAATTCTTTAGCGCCATAGTCTTCTGGGAAAGTAACATGTAAATCTTTTTCTTCTCCCACTTTCATACCAATAACTTGTTCTTCAAATCCTGGAATAAAAGTATGAGAACCAATCTCTAGAGAATAGTTTTCTCCTTTTCCACCTGGGAATGCTACTCCATTATCAAATCCTTCGAAATCAATAATAGCAACATTACCATCTTCTACTTTACCATCTTTTGCAACTAATTCAGTATATCTTTCAAGTAAGTGTCCAATTTCATGATCAATTTCTTCATCTGTTACTTCTACTTTTTCAGGTTTAATTCCTAATCCCTTATACTTCTTAATAACAACTTCTGGTTTCGTAGTAATTTTAAATTCATAAGTAACACCATCTGCAGAAAGATCTTTTAAATTAACATCAGGTTGTACAATAGGTTCTAATTTAGAATCAGCCATAGCTTTCATATAAGCTTCTGGTACAACTTCATCAGCTGCTTCTAAATATAATGCTTCTTTTCCAAACTTTTTCTCAAAAACACTTCTTGGTACTTTTCCTGGACGGAATCCATCTACTTTTACAGTTTTTTGTTTTTTAGCAAAAGCCTTATCTAAAGCTGCTTCCCATTCTTTACCTTCAATTCTAACTTCTACAAGATGTTCATTTGTTTTCTTTGTTTCTTTTTTTGTTTTTGTTTCTTTAACTTCTTTTGTTTCTTCTTTCTTTTTTGCCATATACATCCCTCCAACGTCTAATATTATATCGTATATTTGATTTGAAAACAACCAATTTTATATGAAAAAAACTTTCCAAAGAAAGTTTTATTCACCAATCTTAACAGATGACAATCCATAGCCACCCTTACTGTCTTTCTTAAAAGTATAAGTTGTAACTGGAATTTGATCTTTTACTTTTTCATAAACATCATCATAAGAAGTATGTTCAGGATCATCTGTCTTATATAATACTTCTCCACCTGGTGTTTGATAGTATTCATTAGATGGTCCACAAACACTACAAGTTGGACCATAAAGAACTTTCATTTGAATCATTAATTCATTCTTCGTTTCATTACGAT
Organism: uncultured Caryophanales bacterium; assembly: GCA_946402785.1. Taxonomy (GTDB): domain Bacteria; phylum Bacillota_I; class Bacilli_A; order RF39; family UBA660; genus UBA3789. The sequence continues at coordinate 5,400 of CAMIXP010000005.1, forward strand.
TAGCAGCTACAAAGTATTCTTGAGAATGATTAACACTCTTTCCACCATGACCATGAGTACCATATCGATGATAAGTAGTACCATCAAACCTATATAAATCACCCTCACTGCATCCACATTGAATAGTTTCATCTTGATAAGAATAATCATTACCAAAGATATAAGATACATATTCTTTCATTTGTTCTTTTGAAATATCACTTTCCGTATCAGCTTTTCCTTCTTCTTTAGCAATCATCCAAGCACCATACAATAAATCTTGATTACTTACTTTTTCAGATTCTAACAATGCAGGAATATAAAAAGTATTAGCATAATGAATTACTTTCTTATAAGCAGTAATTTCGTCTTCACTGACTTCAACAATCGTATCTTTTACTTCTTCTTTCGCATCTTTTTCTTCTGTGTTAGGAGTATTTGTATCCTTCTTTTGTAACATAGGAGGTACTAAAACACCAATTCCAATTCCGATGATTAATACAACTACTAATGCAACAACAATCCATACTCCAGAACTTTTTTTAGCCTCTTCTTTTTTAACTTCTTCCATTTTATTCTCTTCCATAAAAACTCTCCTTATTTATTTTCTTCGTTTTGTTTCAAAATGAAATTGTAAGAATCTCTCATCATGTCTTCTAATCCTAGTTCTGCTTTCCATCCAAGTTCTCTTTCAGCTTTTGATGGATCAGCATAACAACTAGCAATATCTCCAGGTCTTCTTCCAACAATCTTATATGGTACTTTTACACCATTTACTTTTTCAAAATTCGTAACCATATCAAGTACACTATAACCAGTTCCTGTACCTAAGTTATAGATAAATACACCTTCATCATTTAATGCTTTCTTTAAAGCACTTAAATGACCTTTTGCTAAATCAACAACATGGATATAGTCTCTAACTCCTGTTCCATCTGGTGTATCATAATCATCTCCAAAGATACTTAACATTTCTAATTCACCAGAAGCAACGCGTACAATATAAGGCATTAAATTATTTGGAATACCATTTGGTTTTTCTCCAATTAATCCTGTCTTATGAGCTCCAATTGGATTGAAGTATCTCAAGATAACAGGTGTGAATTTTGGATTCGCAATATGAATATCTTGTAGAATTCTCTCAATCATTAACTTGGTAGTTCCATAAGGATTAGTCGTTCCTCCTACTCTACAATCTTCTGTAAGTGGTAATCTCTCAGGATCTCCATAAACAGTTGCAGAAGAAGAGAAAATAAATTTATAACATTCATGTTCTAACATTTTCTTACATAAGTGAAGAGTAGAACCTAAATTATTTTCATAATACATAATTGGTTGTTGAACAGATTCTCCAACTGCTTTATAACCAGCAAAATGGATAACAGCATCAATCTTATGTTTCGTAAAGATTTCCTCTAAGACTTCTTCATCACAAACATTGTTTTCATAGAAATCAAAATCTTTTCCTGTAATTTCTTTAATCTTGTCATATACATCTCTACTAGAATTAGATAAGTCATCAATAACAACGACTTCATAATCTTCATCTAATAATTCCACAACAGCATGACTACCAATGTAACCAAGTCCCCCAGTAACTAATATTTTCATCTAAAAACCTCCATATACTTCATTATATATTTCCACAACGTGAATCATTTCACGTCCTATATTAGGATCTATCATATCATCCTCAATACTCTTTTTCAAGAAATTCTCTAAATCAGCAAATACAACATAGAATAAATTAAAATCCGTTGCAAGTTCTAATTCATCATAATGAGTTTCTTGATAATTAGGAGTATCATCTGTCATAAAACGATAATAGAAAATCGTATTTAATACTTTCTTACCTGTACCAAAATAATTATTATCATATGTTTTGATACATAAGAATGGTGGCTCTGTAATTTTAACATCAATTCCTGTTTCTTCTTTTATTTCACGAAGCATACATTCATCATTCGTTTCATCTCCATCAACATGTCCACCTGGAAATTGATAGGTATGATTGTTATGAGCTAAAAGGATTTTTCCTTTAGAATTCAAAATAAGTCCTTTTACACGAACAACCTTATCCTCCATATCATCGTCTGTTAATTGATGATCATTAAAAATTATTTCTTTCATAATATTCCCCTTTACAAATGTCTTTCCCAATACTCCGTTGTACCAGGACTAACAGTATTAAATGCAGCATCAATAGAATCACTCATAGTTTTAGCTTTTCTCCAAATTGGTTGGTTAGGACTAAAACAAGAAGAATAAGATGCTCTCATCATATATTCAAATGTAGATGCTCGATCTTCTTCAGCAGATGTTTGTGCATAGTCATTTACGAAATAAGCACCAGCTGCCCCTGTACGAGCAAAGGATTGATCTCTCCATAAGGATCCATAAGTAAACCCTCCTGGATTGTATCCTTCCCAAGAAGTATAATAAATTCCTTTTTTGAAAATATATCTTTCAATATAGTGATAAGACTCATGGAAGAAAGTATCTTCAAATGGATAAGAAACCGCAATCGAAATATTCGCAAAAGAATAATTGGAATCGGTAACTCCTGTTACACCATAAGCCGAATAACTATCAATTAAATAAACAGTTAAAGGAATTCCTCCATTTTTAATCTCTCTCCAGAAACCATTTGGATACAAACTCATAGCTGTATTTAATTGGTTCAAACTGGCATTGACAACAGATGCATTAGAAATGGAATTCGTACTTAATCCACCAACATAGTATCCATTCGTTTCACTACCATACTTGATAGAAATTCCATATGTATTTTGAATAGAATTACGAAGATTATTATTAACCTCATCTAGTGTAGGTGTTGGTGGTGTTGTTGGACTTGGAGATGGACTTGGTGAAGGACTAGAAGAAGGACTTGGAGATGGGCTTGGTGAAGTACCACCACCAGGATTGCCTCCCGTATTTCCACCACCAGGATTACCTCCAGGATTCGTTCCAGGTGTCCAACCACCATGGTTTCCTGTACCACCTGTTTTTCCACCAGTTGGAGTACTTCCTGTATTACCAGTATCTCCGGATTCACTTCCAGTTCCACCAGTAGAAGGATTATTTCCTCCACCTGTGTTAATACTAATATTATCAATTGGCTCTATACCAATTTCTTCAATGTCATCATTCCAATGAAAAATATCAATGGTAGTGATGGTTTCCCCTTTTTTACTAGTGTTATTAACACCTTTAACAGGGTCAATTAATTTTGTACTACCATTAACATCTAAGACAAAACCAAATGCCAAAAGAGCAATTGCAACAGCAATCAAAATTCTAGCATAAAAAGTTAAATCTATCGTTCTTTTTATATGCGAAGTATCATTTGGCATATGCTTTCTCCTTTCTAAGGATTAATCGACAATCATCACAACCCCAATAATTGATAAAATTAAAACAATAATCATAAATAAGAATCCAAGGATATTAGAACCACCAGCATTATTAGACATACTGAGTTCCACCATCGGATTCCCCTTTTCTTTTAATAATTCTTTTGCTTTTTCTTCCGTAAGACCATCAATCGTAATTAAATCATTAAACTCCGTAATCATACGAAAAGCAAATACTTCTTTATCATTGACATTCACAATATCTTCTTTTACAATTTCACAATGTTCTCTTAATTCTTGAATTAACAAATGAAGAAAAGAAGAAAAATAAGAAGTCGTAGAATTCATAACAATGTCTTCATATTTTTGATTGGCACCATCATGATTTAAAATAGACATCCGAATAATACACTCTTCTTTTTCTATTTTTAGTGAAAACATAATATATTTTTGATAATTAGATAAACGGAAAATATCAATAATTTGATGAATAAAATCTTGATAATTATTTTCCGTTATTTCTTCTTTAAAAATGATTGAGTTCATTAAGCAGCTATTCCCACACTTTCTGTCATGCCCTTTGTATAAGTATTGATTTCGTCAATTTTATCTTGTGCTTCTGCAACCTTACCTTGAGAATACAAGGCATTTGCTTCTTCCATCATAGCTTCTAACTGCTTTTCGCCAGAGTAAGAACTTTGAAGAATTCCTTTCGCATTTAATAAAGCTGTTTGAACAGATAAAGATCCTCTTAATCTACTAGATTGATCTTTAGAAATCATAATACCACGTGGTGCATCAGCATTTCTCTTTCGGAACATAAAAGAATCCGGAATACTATCCGTAGTTGCAGTCTCTTCTGCAACAGGAGCAGTTTCTGTTTCTTCTACAACTGGTGCATCTTCTGCAACAGGAGTCGTCTCGGCAGGAGATGTTTCTGTCATAGGTGTAAGAACGGGTTCTTCTGCAGGAGCAGTAGCTTGTGCTTTCTCTGCTTTTTCCTCAGTAGCTTCCTCTGTAGGTTCTTCTGGAATTGTTGATATTTCATCATTATATTTAATAATTAAACTTTCATGTTGTTTTTTTGATTCTTCTCCTTCAGCCTGTTCTCCCTCTGCAGGAGTAGTTTCTTCTGATGGTTCTTCTGGAATTGTTGAAATATCATCATTGTATTTGATAATTAAACTCTCATGTTTTTCTCCATCGTTAGTTTCCGCAGCTGGTGTCTCTACAGGAATCACAGGATTTGTAATAACAGGATCTTCTGTAATGATAATAGCTGGATCTTCGGAAGCCTCATCTTCCCCAGAATGAGCAGCAATTATGTCATCTGTCATTGTAGAAATACCAGATTTTTCTGCTTCTGCTGCCTCCGGTGCTAAAGCATCACCTTCATCCATAGCCATGGCATCAGCAATATCATCCATACTAGTTGGAGAACTTACTTCGATAACTGGTTCATCAGTCGTATCAGAAGCTTCCCCTTCTTGGATTGTTTCCACAACAACAGGCTCTTCTACAGCTGGTTCATCCTCTTTTTCTTTTACAGGTTCTTCTGTAGCATTTCCTTGCAATGCATTTTCAACAGACTCTTGTAAAGCAGGAGCTTCTTGTACTTGTTGTTCAGGTTTTGCTTGTTGAACTGGTTGTGCTTGTTGAGCTGCTAGAACTTGTTGTACTGTTTTTTGATCAATCAAACGTAACTGTTTAGAACAAGCATCTACTTCTTGAATTGCTCTAGTCAATTGATCACTAATTCCTAAAACAGCTCTAAGTCTCTCATCCTGTTGAACAAATAAAGACTGCATAGCAGGCGCATTCACAACAGATGTATCAGAGAAAGCTCTTTCTCTTAAAACAGCTATATTTTTTTCTTCTTGAGATACAATATCAAATAAAATAGATTTGATATCTCTTAAAGCAACTTCATAAGCTTTATTTTCAAACACATATTCTGTATACATGAAATCGCCTCCATTAAGCATTCGCAATTTTCTTTAACAATGTCTGAACTTCTGCCCATTCAGAATCATCGGTTATTTCTTCTACATAAAGGGTATCTCCATTACGAGCAATACGAGAAACATAAATAATTTCGTCTCCTTCATCAGGACCCGCTTCTCCAAAAGTATATACAACGTAATGTTTTTGTTGATCTTCACTCATTAAAAATGTAACAAGTTTAGCCTCAACACTAGATCCATCACCAGTCTCAATAATTACCTTTTTTTCTTCCATAAAAAATCCCTCTATCCTAAAATACATTATATCATTTCTTTCCCAAATAAGTAAACTATTTAACGGGGAATTAGACACAAAAAAAATAGTTAAAAAACTATTTTTATGTAAACTGAAACATCAACCATTCTGGCTTAAATATCAATAAGATTCCAATGATCAACATAATGACTCCACCAAGTAGATGAGAGAACTTATTATACTTCGTTGAAATACCTGTTACTTTCATCGTAAACATCGCAATAAAGAAGACAACTAAATCATCTACTAAGAAGAAGAAAATATAAACAAGCGTATATAAGAATCTCATGATTCCACCCACTTTGTTTAATACAAGTAATTCCGTAAATACAAGTGGTAATCCAGCAGAACAAGCAAGTTCCACTAGATTAACAGAAATGGCAAGTCCCATAACACCTAATAAGGCAAGTAAAAAACTTTTTTCACTCGTAAATTTTCGAATCTTTTGAAATACTTTCTTTCTCTTCTTCTCGTCGACAACGTCACATCCACTATCTTTACTCGTAAAGAAACTTTTTAAATTAATAATGCCTCCAATAAGCGCAACAATCGCAATGATATTACGTACCCATACAATCGTTGTAATCTTAACCGCAAGAGAAATCCAAGAAAGCATAATAAACATATAAACAAGCGCAGAAGTTGTTAAGAAAGTAAGACCTAAAATCCACATTCTTTTTCTGTCTTTCATTCCAATTAAAACACTAATTAAAAATAATAAAATCCACATAGCACATGGATTAAATCCATCAATTAATCCAATAAAAGCAGCCGCACTTGTTAAAGAAAATTTCTTTAAATTAAACTTCCCAAAAATTCCTGTATCAACCGTTAATTCATCATCACTTTTTGCTTCTTCTTTTTGAAACTCATCTTCTTCTATCGTTTTAGAATCAAACGTACCCTCTTGAATTTGAGATACAACATCCACATATTCATGTTCAGAATAGTATTCAATGGCTCTTGTAATCTTACTTCCTGTCATAGAACCAAATCCAGAGATAACTGTTTTCCCAATGACATTGGTTGGTACACCTGGTCTTTTAATCGAAAAAGCATTCTCTACTTTTCTTAATAATTCTGCATTTTCATCATCATACCAAACTTCATAAGAAACAATTTCAAGTTGTGGATAATCCTCTTGAATGGTTTCTAAAAACTTCTCCTCTTCTGCACAATGAGGACATCCATCTCCATGGAAAAAGTATAAGGTAACTTTTTCATTTTCTAAAGCAGAACAGCAAAGAGGAAAAAAGAAGAAACAAATCAAAAGAAAACTAATGATCTTCTTCATGAATCACACCAACTTCCTTTAATTTAGAAACAAACTCATCATACGAATATTCTCCTGCGAATCGAGTAACTTCTTGATCTTGATCCATCACGATAAAAACAGGTAAAACATCTCCTGGTTGATAAGACTTTGCTTCTTCTTCATCCATATCAATATCATATTCTTGAAAATCAATTGTATAATTTTTAAGAGTTTTGGAAATAACAGAGTTCATAATCAAACATCCACTACACCAAATAGCTCCTATTTTTACGACTTTCATCTAATCACCTCGTATATTTAATTTCGTAAGTAAAAGACTAAAAGCATCTACAAATGTATCAATTTCATCTTTTGTAGTTTTATAAGACAAACTAATACGAATACTGTGTCCTGCACGATCTTTATCATGAGTTACCGCATACACAGCTCTAGAATAATCTCCTGTAGAGCAAGCTGTTTGCGTAGATACATAAATATCATACTCTTCTAATCCGTGTTGCATCGTCTCTGGTTTAATAGATTCAAAACTAACATTCACAATATGAGGTAAACAAAAAGAATTACTATTAATTTGAACCGGTAATTTTTCTAATTTTTCTAACAAATAATCATGAATTTCTTTTACATGGCGACTTTTCTCATCAAAGTTTTCATATACAAGTCTTAATGCTTTCGCAAAAGATGCAATCAAAGGAGTTGCTGGAGTACCACTACGGAAAACAGTTGTGGATTTTCCTCCATGAATAAGTGGTTCAATGACTAATCCTTCTTTCTTAATTAAACATCCAATTCCTTTCATACCATAAAATTTTTGACAAGAAATAGAAGCCATATCAACACAAGAAAAATCCACTTTTTCTTTTCCAATACTTTGAGTAACATCACTGTGGAAAAGAACTTTCGGATGTTTACGAATCACTTCACTAATCTTCTTCAAATCTTGATGAACCCCTACCTCACTATTGACAGACGCAATAGATACAAGAATCGTATCCTCTCGAATTAAATGTTCCAAATCCTCTAAATCAACAAGACCATTTTCATCTAATTTGACAAAATCTACTTCATACCCATTCTTTTGTAGATATTGAACAGGCGCAATAATAGAAGAATGTTCTAACTCCGTTGTAATAATATGTTTTCCTCTATTTTGATATTTCAAACAAACACCTTTAATAGCTAAATTATTTGCTTCACTAGAACCACTGGTATAAATAATTTCAGAAGGTTTAACTCCTAATATTTTAGCAATTTGTTCAGAAGATGCATCAATTAATTTTTTCGCATCCACTCCTAAACGATGTAATGAATTCGGATTTCCAATAAATTTACGACACACTTCTCCATAAGTTTCAATGACTTCTTCATCAACAGGTGTCGTTGCGCTATAATCTAAATAAACCATAGTATCCCTCCAAACAAAAAATATTATAACGAGAAAAAATAGAAAAACCAATAAAAAAGAAGTTGAATTACTCAACTTCTGGTTTAGTTTTCATATAGGTTTTTACTTTTTGTAAGATTTCATCATGAGAAACACCATTGGTAATAATAGACCCATTTAAATCTTGATCAAAACGTTGCGGATTTCCTTCAAAATCTGTTACTTTTCCACCTGCTTCTTCTACAATTAAAGAAGAAGCTGCCATATCGCAATTCGCATGTTCTGTTCCTGGAAACAAATCACAACTAAAGTGTCCAGAAGCAATCGCCATACAACTTCTCGCAACACTTCCTATACAAGAAATACGTGCAGATTTCAATAATTCTCCCACAACAGATAACGTATCAAACTTCGCATGATTCCACATTTCAAAATTAACACGATATCCTAAATCTCCTAAATGTTTTTCGTTCACATGAATTGGTTTTCCATTACAGAAAGCTCCTTCTCCACGAATCGCTGTATAACACTTATTTAAAAAAGGATCCATAACAACTCCCACTTGTGGAATTCCATCTTCCACATAAGCAAGAGAAAAAACACTAACAGGAATACCATCTGTATAAACTCCTGTTCCATCAATTGGATCACATACCCAAATTTGTTTTTTAGGATTTAAATCCGATTCTTCTTCCCCCACTACAGAATGATTAGGGTAAGTTTCATGAACTTTTTCAATTAAATAATGATTAATTTTTTTATCAGTTTCCGTAACAATCGTACGATCTGGTTTAAAACCAAATTGAAAAGAAGAGTCAAAATGTTCTAACATTTCTTTTTTCGCAAACTCCGCAATCTCCAAAGCAAAATCCAAATATTCTTTCATAAAAACCTCCTAAAAAACACTAATATTATTTATTAGTGTTTTGATAATAATCTCTTTCAGAAATAGATTCAGAAATGGATTCTAAGTCTTCATCCACAATATCCATATCTTCTAATACTTCTTCTACTTCAAATAATATTTCTTTTAAACTATGACAATTGGAATAAGGAATTTTATATCGATTAAGAACTTCAATTTCATGATTGGTAAGCATGATATTACTTCCAATTGTTTGTAACTGATTCGAAGTAAAATCCATTTGCCCTACCAACTGTTCTATATCATATTCCATTATTTACAAGAATACCCATTATTCTTTAAATGCATCATAAGTTCTCCATCGGTATAGGCATCTCCAACTTGTAGAGCAACAACATCGCTACTCTTGGTATTGGTATCAATCGTAATACCAATTTCTCCATCATTATCAACAAAAGAAATATTATCTAATAAAACAAGTTCATTCGCAGAAACATTGATATCTAAAACAACACTGTTTCCAGAAATCACACAAGTAGCTTTATCTCCTAAGTACTCAGTTGTATAATCAATGGAATTTTTAATTCCTTTTAACGTCTGATCTAATCGATTATACTTTTCAGGAACCGTTATTTTTTTCGTAACATTCATGGAAGTAATTTTCTTTCCATCCATGTCACTAACAACTGTTTCAACTAATTTAATATCAGAATCAAAAATCGTTGTTTTTTCACATACAACAACCGTTTGTTTAATATTCATAAATAAATAAACAATAATACAAATAAAGATAAATGTAATTAAAACCGGTAACTTCATACTTTTTCTAGTAGTCATTAAAATCACCTCAACAATATTATAGCATAAGAAACAATAAAAGAATACATCGTATTCTTTTATTTAAAACCTTCCCATTTCCATTCACGAATATAGGCTAAATCTTCTCCATATTCTGCAATATGTTGTTTATGTTTTTCTAACATTTCATAGCACCATTGAATTAATACTTGACTCGTTTTACTATATCTTGGTATTTCATTCAATGCAGCAATCACAAGATGGAAACGATCAATTTCATTTTGAACACGAATATCAAATGATGTAGTAATCGTTCCCTCTTCTTTATATCCATGAACGTGTAAATCACGATTATGTCTCTTATAAGTTAATTGATGAATCAAAGATGGATAACCATGGAAGTTAAAGATAATTGGTTTATCCTTTGTGAAAATCTCATCGTATTCTTCATCACTCATACCATGAGGATGGGTATCAGGAGATTGTAATTTCATTAAATCCACAACATTGACAACACGAATACGAATTCCCTTAACACTCTTTCTCAATATATCAACAGCTGCTAAAGTTTCTAAGGTTGGAGTTTCCCCACAGCAAGCTAATACAATATCTGGTTTTCCTTCATCATTAGATGCAAAATCCCATACACCCAATCCTCTTTTACAATGAACTCTTGCTTGGGCTCTTGTTAACCATTGAGGTCTAGGATGTTTAGAAGCAACAATCACATTAACATAGTTTTTCGTATGTATACAGTGATCAAAACAAGATAATAAACAATTGGTATCGGGAGGTAAATACATTCTAACAACGTCTGCCTTCTTGGTAACCAAATGATTTAAAAATCCTGGGTCTTGATGTGTATATCCATTATGGTCTTGTTGGAATACATGACTCACAAGTAAGAAGTTTAAAGAAGCAATTGGTGCTCTCCATGGAATTTGATTACAAACTTTTAGCCACTTTGCATGTTGACTAGCCATCGAATCTACAATACGAATAAAAGCCTCATAACTATGAATAAATCCATGTCTTCCTGTTAATAAATATCCTTCCAACATACCTTCACATAAATGTTCTGATAAATAAGAATCCATAATTCTACCTGTTGGAGATAGATATTCATCATAACTTAATATCTTAGAATTCCACATACGTTTTTCAGCTTCGAATACAGCACCTAATCGATTCGATAAGGCTTCATCTGGACCAAACATACGGAAATTATGATTATCTTTATTAAGAATAAATAGATCACGAATATATTTACCAAGTTCCATTGTATCTTGAGAATCAATACTACCTGGTTTCTTAAGATCTAAACAATAGTTCTCCCAATCTGGTGTAATAATATCTTTTAATAAAGTACCACCATTCGCATAATTACTATTACCCATACAGTAATTAATAGGAGGACATAATTCTCTTAATTCTTTAATTAAACGACCATTCTTATCAAAACATTCTTCTACATCATAACTCTTTAACCATTTCTCTAAGACTGGTAAATTTTCAGGATGTTCTCTTGTAATAGGAATAGGAACTTGATGAGCTCTAAAAGTACCTTCCATTTTCTTGGTATCTACTTCTTTTGGACAAGTCCATCCTTTAGGAGTTGTTAATACAACAACCGGATAATTTCCTTCTCCTTTTGCACGGACTTTTTGGATTTGTTTCATCACTTTATCCATGACTTTGATCATATCATCATGTAGTTTTAAAGAATCACTACCTGTAACAAAGTATGCTTTCCATCCATATCCATTAAAGAAATCCTCTAATTCATCTTGGCTCATTCTACCAAAAATCGTTGGATTAGAAATCTTATAACCATTACGATGAAGAATTGGTAAAACAACACCATCTGTCTTCTTATTCAAGAATTTATTAATATGCCAGCTAGTTGCTAGAGGACCTGTTTCAGCTTCTCCATCCCCTACTACACAAGCAGCAATTAAATCACGGTTATCTAATACAGCACCAGCAGCATGAGCTAAACTATAACCAAGTTCTCCTCCCTCATGAATAGATCCTGGTGTTTCAGGAGCAACATGAGAAGAAACTCCTCCAGGGAAAGAGAATTGTTTACAAAGTTTTCTTAAGCCCTCTTCGTCCTCTGTTATTTCTGGATAAAACTTAGAGTATACTCCTTCTAAATAGTTATTCGCAATCATAGCTTGTCCACCATGACCAGGTCCAGAAATATAAATCATCTTCGTATTATACTTACGAATGACACGATTTAAATGCATATAAATAAAGTTTTGTCCTGGAGCAGTTCCCCAGTGACCAACAACATTTGGTTTTACATCAGTAATTTGTAAGGGTCTACGTAATAACGGATTATCAAGTAGATATAATTGTGCAACACTTAAATAATTAAGTACGCGAAAATAGCTATCCATCTTTTCGATTTCTCTTCGAGATATCATTGCCATAAAATCACTTCCTTATCTTAGTAAATTATATCGTAAAACCATAAAAAAAGAAAGATGATTTAAGCATCTTTCTTTTGAAATTTTCTTTTAATTCTTTGGAAGAAACCAACTTTTTCTTCTTGAAAAACAAACTCTTGTAATCCATCGATAGAAGAATCTCCTATAGAAGAAACAAGTGCCTCATCTTCTTTGCTTAGTCGAACAACCGATCCCTCTAAACTAGTAACTCGATAATTTTGTTCAGGATTTGCTAAATAAGAAATCATATCATCACGATTGATTTCGTCAAAAAACTCGATATAGAATCGATCCATTGGAGTAGATGCAGAACGAAACTTTTCTTCTACAAGTGCTTTTCCATCCGGAAATTCAATCTTAATAAGCGTATTAGGACTTTCTATATAATCCTCAAAAGACATATTCTCAGGATTCATAGGATGATTCACTGTTTTTACCTTTAATAAAGCTGTGGATAATGCCACAGGTTTTTCCATCACTTTCATCATTTTGCATCACCAGGGCTTTATAATACTATAAATCAATTAAATTATCAAGGAAAATGATATAAAGATTATTTATAATGAAAGAAATAAAAAAAAGACTTTCGTCTTTTTTATTTTGAAATAACTTCACAAATTAATTGACTAATTTCTGTAGGATTATCAATAGGAAGTCCTGCAATCATCAAAGCTTCACTATATAAAATCTTTGTATATTTATCAAAAGCTTCTTGATCATGTTCAAATAAGTCTTTTAATTTCTTCGTAATAGGATGTTTCTCATTAATTTCAAGTATCATCTCTGCTTTAATACCCATATCATTTGGCATGGCATCAAATACTTTTTGCATTTCAATAGAAACATCTCCTTTGGTTGTTAAACAAACAGGATGACTCTTTAATTTATTACTGAAACGGACTTCTTTGACATCAGGTAATTTTTCTACCATAGCCTTTAATAAGTCTGAGTTTTCTTTGTTAGCTTTTTCTGTATCTTTCTTTTCTTCTTCACTTTCAAGATCTAAGTCTTCATCACTAACATTTCTAAACTTCTTATCTTCATAAGACTGAATAGCAGTAATACAGAATTCATCTACATAATCTGTTAAATATAAAATATCATAGTCTAAATCACGAACTTGTTCTACTTGAGGAAGTTTTCCAATCTTTTCAATAGAAGAACCAGATGCATAGTAAATAGACTCTTGTCCTTCTTTCATTTCAGTAACATACTCAGCTAATGTAATCAAACGATCATGTTTAGCAGAATAGAACATAACCAAATCTTTTAATTTATCTTTATCTACTCCATAGTTATTATAAACACCATATTTTAATTGAACACCAAATGTCTTAAAGAAAGAAATATATTGTTCACGATCATCACGTAACATATTTTCAAGTTCTTTGCGAATCTTTCCTTCAATATTTTTAGCAATCAATTTAACACCTTGAGATTCTTGTAATAACTCACGAGAAATATTTAAACTTAAATCCTCAGAATCAACAACACCTTTTACAAAACTAAAATAATCAGGTAATAAATCAGCACACTTATCCATGATTAAGACACCATTTGAATATAAAGCAAGTCCTTTTTCATATTCTTGTGTATAGTAATCAAAAGGTGCATGACTAGGAATAAATAATAAAGATTTATAAGAAGTCATACCTTCTACAGAAGAAGAAATTACTTTTAATGGTTTATCATAATCACTAAACTTATCCATATAGAAATTATCGTAATCCTCATCACTTACTTCACTAGAAGGTCTCTTCCAAATAGGAACCATACTATTGATCGTTTCAACTTCTTTAGTATCTTTATATTCATGTTTCTTCTCATCTACTAATTCATGATGAGTAACTTCCATCTTAATTGGGAAACTAATATAATCAGAATACTTTTTAACAAGATTCTTTAATTGATATTCATCTAAATATTTAGAATATTCAAATTCATCTGTATCTTCTTTAATATGTAATACAATGTCTGTACCAACATCTTTCTTCTTAGCTTCTTTTATTGTATAACCATCAACACCTTCGCTTTCCCAAACAAAAGCATCTTCAGAATCAACACTTAAAGAAGTAACGGTAATTTTATCACTAACCATAAAAGCAGAATAAAAACCTACTCCGAATTGACCAATAATATTAGCCTTTTCATCATTACTCATATTCTCTTTAAAAGAAAGAGTTCCACTTTTCGCAATCGTACCCAAATTACTTTCTAGTTCTTCTTTTGTCATACCACAACCATTATCGGTAATCGTAATCGTACGTTTGTCTTTATCAAAAGAAAGATTAATCTCTAACTTTTCTTTTTTTACCTTTAACTTTTTATCCGTTAAACTTCTATAATATAATTTATCCAAAGCATCACTAGCGTTACTAATTAACTCTCTTAAAAAGATATCTTTATTCGTATAAATAGAGTTAATCATTAAGTCTAGTAAACGTTTTGACTCTGATTTAAATTCTTTTTTTGCCACAATACCATCTCCTTAATTTTTGTGTACAATTCATTTATATCACTCTTTTTAGCACTTGTCAATTGAAAGTGCTAAAAGAATAAAAAACATAAAAAAAAGAATAATCAATTTGATTATTCTTAATGAATATATAACCTTCCTTTGGAATCAAAATAATAGTATTGACCAATCTCATCTTCTAACATTGGGTATTGATAGTCATCCCCTTCTATCTCAATAACTCCAAGTTTCACAATATTAGGAACAGCCATTTTCACAAGGCCATCACGCACTTTTTTCAAATAAGCAGTATCATCTTTTAATTCAGATTTTGGATATTTTCCATAATAAATAACATTACTACTTGTTTGAATTAATAAAACATAATAATTTTGATTATCAATTAATAAATAATCTCTAAATTTATCATCTGTTGTTAAAGGAGAATGAATATCCGTATAGGTATTATTTAAACGTAAGGAACCATTCTCTGGATCGATATCCAATACAAGAGGAGTATTCTCTAAAGCATACTGATCATAATGGTAATAAGATACTTTAAAAGAATCATCAATTGACTTCTTCGTATAATCAGGACATAAAGAATCATCTGCTCCACCATGAACAAAAACCAAACCTATAATATAAACAAGAACTCCAATTCCAATTAATATATCTTTAGGTCTCTTATCTTCTTTTTCATATAAATCCGTTTGGCGATATAACCAATAACAAAACATTAAATAAGCAAACGTAAGGACAATACCACGTACAATATTCAAAATAACAGAACCAGTGGTTGGAGTAGATGCTAAACAATCTCCTAAAGAATTTGTTTGTCCTAAGAATAAAGAGAAATCCCATAAAGCATGGGTTCCCACAACAACCCAAATATTTCTCGTCTTATAATAAACAAGAGCTAAGAAAATACCGCCAGCTGTCGCATTCATAACTTGAACCAAAGTTTCAAAGATACCTCTTGTTTCTCCAATATTAATAAAATGAATAACACCAAAAATGAAAGATGAGAAGATAATCGATAAAATGACTTCTTTTCGATTCTTAGAGTATCTTTCTAGGAATTCATTCAGTAACCATCCTCTACATAAGAATTCTTCAACAATACCAATAAATAAGCAATAAAGAGCCAAATTAAATACCGCAAATATATCAAATGTTCCCGTATTACCAATCAGTAATATGATACTTAATAAACTAAAGAATAAAGAAAG
>CAMIXP010000006.1 GCA_946402785.1 uncultured Caryophanales bacterium
AAGAAACTCCCCTAACCGATTTAGTTTTAAAAAGATATGCCATCAATGATGGTACCGCCGTAAATTATAATAGTACAAACGGAATAACTGGAACCATCATTAAAAATACACCGGAAACAAAAATAAGAGTTTTCTTTGAGTGGGACGACAGTGCAACCAACACCATGAACAATCAACAAGATACAGAATATGCGCTAAACGATGACTATCGAACAACCAAAGTAAATGTAGAAATTCATTTCCAACAAAGAAATTAAAAATAGCTAACCGAAAAGTTAGCTATTTTTTTTACGAATTTTGTTCAACTGTTAGTAATAAGTTAATCTCTAAACATGGGAGGCTTTGTGTCTTTTGATAATCTCCACATGCCATACCAAAATAAGTATCGGCATCATCTTTTTCCAAATAAAGACTAGAGCGGTTTTCTGCATAATTAGAAGCTGTTGCATTAAATGGACTATAAGTAGATCCTGACTTTGTATAATAAGTAAATCCTTCATCAAAATCATAAATATTATTTAATCCATAAAAAGCTGTATTATCCTCAAATCCCCAATGAACCGTAACACCAAAGTTTGCACTGGTATTACTTGGAAGAATATTGCGATCTGCAGAAACAGTTATCGCAAATGGATAGAACTCTTGTAGATACTGATCAACATCCACAATATTAGAC
Organism: uncultured Caryophanales bacterium; assembly: GCA_946402785.1. GTDB lineage: Bacteria > Bacillota_I > Bacilli_A > RF39 > UBA660 > UBA3789. Next base: position 677 of record CAMIXP010000006.1, read on the forward strand.
ACATCCACTGTTCTACCTAAAATCGTAAAGGATTTAACAGAATATGTTAATTTAGCTTCTACATCTCCTAAGTTATTAACAACATAATTTTTAGAGAAATCTGACATTCCCGGTTTCATATCAACAGCAACCGTAACATCATTAACAAGTTGTTCTCCCTCTTTTACTTGTACATCCCAAGCAGCAACTCTACCTTCATAGGTATATTCAGAATGAGTAGAAAATACAAACCACGCAAAAGCATTAACACTTAACGTAAAAAGTGCTAATAAGATTGCAACAAACTTCTTTCTCTTCAAACGATTTTGAAGAGCATCCAGTTTTTCCTTTCTAGCTTGTAGATCCATACAATCATCCTTTGCTTTTTTATTTTTCTTTTTCTATTTCCTGTATTTGATTCTTCTCTAATTGATAATCTGTAATCGTTTGAAGTATTTCTAATACAATAATAACGACTAATGGACAAAATATCAATGAAAAGAAGCCAAGTTGACTACGAACCAAATGGTTAATTTCACTAATAATAGGTACTTTTCCCGTTACTTTACCTAGTATTTGATCATCTAGAATAACAGGATCTTCTACATTAGAATTGACACCTTTCGTCGTAAAAACGCGTCCTCCATCAGACCCCTCTTCTATTTTAACAAGTCTGTGGACAATAATTTTTCCTTCTAATCCAGCACGCTGTCCTAAGTAAGCAATGTCATCCCCTACTTTTAATTGATTACTATCATAATCTTTTACAGCAATAACATCATTAATATTATAAACACCTTTCATAGAACCTGTCGCAACAGTAAAGAAGCGATATCCCATAATACTTTTATTACCTGTGATTCTTTGTACAATAACAAATCCTACATAACAAATCATCACAAGAATAATAAACGTTTTAACAAGTCCTACTATCAATCGAAAGATTTTGTTGTCAAACAACTTTTTCATGCGGTACCCTCTTTCTTAAATCCATCTAATAATTCAGTGATGGAACGAATTTCTCGATCCAAACGACTGGATATAACAGAATCAATTCTTTTCTTTCTTTCTGTATTCTTTTCTTTTGTAATAGAAATCTGTTTTTGAAACAATTCTCCTAAACGATCTTCCGTTAAATCAGAATCTGTTTCTAATAAGTTATCAATCAATCTTTGACTCATTTGTTGAATAATATTGGTTTCTGTCGTACTAGAACTACTACTAATAAAATTCTTATTCGCAATAAATGCCATTAAGAATGCTTGATCATATTCTTCTTTTAAAATACCCTTATCAAAGAACTCTCTATTTTCTTTCTTTCTCTTATCTTTACTTTCAAATGATTGAATATAGTTCCATAATTCCTCTGCTTTTCTAAAGTTAGGGTTCTTTAAAATAACGTTTGTTTTCTTAATCGGACTACGTACAGGAGAAACATGTAACTTCGCAAGAATTTGAATTAACTCTGTTCCAAAGAATCCATCAATTTGCGTCTTTGCTTTACGAATTCTTTCACTTAATGTTAATCCACCCTTGTCTCCTGTATGTTCCATAACATCTCTTGTAACATCACTAACATCAATAGAAATCTTTAAGTTTTCTCCATATACTTTTGTATTAGCTTCATATTTTAAATTGTTCTTATCAAAACAATAACTATTTCCACCAGATACTTCTAATCGTTGTTCAAAGAAAACTCTTAAGTTATTAACCAAAGTATAGATAAATCTATTTTCATATGTATCCATACTTTCCTCTTTATTAATATTCAAAATTTTAGAAGGTTTTACATCTCCATTATCCTCAATTTTTTGAATTAAATTCGTATGTTGAGATAAGTGGATAACAGATTCAACCGTAACACGACGAGCAAGTTCAACTTTAACAATCTCTTCTTCATTAATAATGAAACGTCTTGGGTTACGAAGAATATTTTGAATATAAGGAATACAATCTTCAATAATATCTAACCATTCATAGTTAAACTCTTTCATATCGAAGTCTTTTTTAACAAACAAAGTAGAATTCAAATTATGAAGGAATAAGTCATCATCATCTAACTGTTCTTCTTCCTCTAATTCATCTTGTTCAAAATCCTCGTTCATGTTACTCACCTCCTACTAAATTAATTTCTTAAGTCTTAATAAATACTCTTTACATTCAGTAAAGTTTTCCTTTCCAAATGAACGATCCAAATATTCAACGAATGGATCAATTTCATCACGGATATAAGCTAAGTTCAATTGTTCAAACTTACGCAAAATCTTACGAGCGATATAATAATCGACTCCATCTACTTCCGTACCACCTGCATCAATATAAGTAGCAACGAAGTCTCTTAACTGCTTAACAATACGGTTACCGAAAGCAATACGGAAATGTTTAATAACATAGTCGTCCATTTCGGAAATCTTTTGTTCCATCTCACTTGTTAATGGATATTTTTCTTTTGCCGCAGCAAACAATCCTTCCAAGTAAGAACTATTAATATTCATAGCATCAGTTTCAACTGGATCAAATGGCTCTCCTTTATCATTGATATCAATTGGGAAAGCACGGTCGTATACCTTATCAGTAACAGCGAATGTAGAGTCATCGTTATTGATGGTACCGATATACCACATATTTCCAGGAATTTGTAATTTACCATTCTTTAAATGAATTGGGTCATTTTCCCAAGCACTTGGTACTAACTCAACAATCCACTCATCACGAGAAGGCATTTCCAAAATAGATAACATTTCTGCGAAATAGTACTCAACACGAGCGATGTTCATTTCATCTAGTACCGTTACGTATACATCATCTGTATAACCCGCAACATATAGACCTTTTAATACATCAGTCTCATTGAACTTCTTCGTGAATTCGTTGAAGTAACCAAATAACTCAGTTCTATCTCTCCAAGATGGTTGAACAGAAGCGATAATCGCATCGTTCTTAATAAACTTACCCCAAGCATAAGCAAGGGAAGTTTTACCAGTACCAGAAATACCTTGTAAGATAACAAGTTTCGTAGCACTAAGTCCTGAGATAAATAAACGAATCATTTTCGTTGTATAGTAAAGTTTTAATTGAGAAGCACAGAAGTTTCTAAACATATCAACAAGTTCTTCCAATGTAAAGGTATTACCATAATTTTGAATCTTGTAATCACGATACTCTAAGTCAATTGCATGAAGTTTACTGAATCGGTAACCATCCAAATTTCCATCCAGATTCTTTTCTTCTTCGCTTGCTTCTTCTCCTTCAACCGTAGGACTCTCTCCTGGTTTTAAACCAAGTTGAGAAACCTTCATGGCAAGGATCTTTTCTTTTTCTTCTACTAAGTTTTTAACTTCTTTATTTAATTCTCCAATTTCTTGAAGCATAGATTCTTGTTCCACAAGAGTCTTTCTAAACTTAATATATTTTCGAATAAAGAATACAATTACCGCAATAATTAATCCAAGAATGATTAACATGATAAGAATCGATATAATAACAAGTACCCATTCTCCTCCAGAAAAATCTTTCTTATAAAAATCAATTACATACATGTATTCACGAATATTGAACATCTGAATGATTCCACCAAAGATACCACCAAAAATAGTACCAATACCTTTAAAGAAGACAGACATAAATTCAAATAAAAATCTAACATAAGTATCCATACTATTCCTCCTCAAACCTTAATACTCTTAATACATCATTCTTGTATTTTGTAAAGAATTCACTATCATCTTCTTTACAATCAAGAACAATTAAAAATTGAAACAAACCTTCGTTGTAAATACTATCCACTTTTTTATAAATGTCATTAATATGACGAAAATCTTGCGTACACGCAAAACGATAGTCTTCTGTAAAGGCATTCTTTTGATTTAAATACGTATTATAAGAAACTGCCAATACAACATTTTTACGAAACATCGGATTATCAATTAAAGCAAGTACTCGATCATCAATCTTTCCTCTATTAATAAATACATCCGGTAACTCTATAATCAATGTTTGATTCTCTTGATGATGAATAAAATTCATCAATAACTCATGAGATATTTTTTGAACCAAACAAGTAAATTTTTCAAATTCAAATTTTTCATCTTGAAATACTTTTTCAACAAGCCCCTTTCGATAAACATCTAATGTTTGAATATGTTGTTTTAGCTGATACCATAAAACATCTTCTGTATCGGTGAAATGTTTCTCTTCCGTCTGGAAATAACGATCTCCAAACTGAATCATTTTTTGTTCATGATTATAAGTATCTCTTACCAAACGAACAAGTTTATCAGTATGACCATCCAAATATTGAGTAAGTAAACTGCTCTCTTGAAGGAAAGCATTTAACTCATTTGGTAGTTCATCTTTAGAGGTAAATTCTAACGTATCAATGCGAACAACTTCATAAGCCAAATCTCTTAATTCTTTCATCATCTTAAGACTCGTTTGATAATCTTCTTTCGAAAGAGTATCTTCATAAGACTTGTAGTCGTATACCATCTCTTCCATAATACCGGTTAACTCAGCTTTTAAATTACGTCGATTAAATGTCTCGTCATTTTCAAGAGTACTGAAAATTTGATAATAATAATTTTCGATATACGTTTGAAAATAAACATTTAATACGTCGCGTACAAACTGAGAATCTTGCTGATAGATCGCAACCCCATATTCTACAAGGCGATTTACTTTATAGTTCATAAAAACGGAAATTAGGTTGTCCATTCAAATCACCTATCCTATCTTATATATCATATCATATTTGTTATCAGAAATCTATTAATTTGCAAGCTGTACAGAAACTTGAATAATAGATGTATCATTCACAATTGGATATGTATAATTTTGTGTAATATCATCTTTATAAAAATTAATAGCACTACTAGAACTAGCATTAACTTTGAAAGAGAATCCAGATACCCATTGGTTTCCATCAATGGTCTCTTCATAGTAATTACTATTCAATCGATTAATGTAATATTTGTTAGACATATCAACGAATAAATCACGAGGATCATATCGAATACTAACAATTGCAGAATAACACTTTGCTTGGTCTGTAGCACTTAAATGTGTATAATCATCTACACTGACAAAGTCCCCTACTGCATAATCTCCAAATGCTTCACTTACTTCATAGAAAGAAACAGCATTTGTAAAATTAATCGTTAAAAACTTTTGGTTAGGAGCATCTACAATTTCATAAGAGAAATCACTTCTCTCAACTCCTATCGTATACGTTGCACTCATCTGTTTATGATAAGGTGTAGAAGATTCAACAGATGTTGTTAAAGTAACAGAATCATTTTCACCAAAACTTTGAATTGGTGTAACGGTAATTTGATAAGAATCCGTAGAATCTTCCGGATGAATAACACCACCATTTTTACTTAACGTACAAACTACCGTGTTAGGGCAACTGACTTGTACAGTATAAACAATATCAGAAGTGGTATAAATCTCATCCGTTTTATAGTTATTTAAATCAATCGTTAACGTATAAGAGTTAACACCATCCCAGTTCATAATCGAATAATTTTTACCATTAATATTTAAAATAGAACTATTAAAATAGAAATTCTTTGTTTCCAAAATATAATTTTGAATAATGTTATGAATATAACGTCCAAATACTGTCGCAATCAAAACAAACACGATTAAAGAAGATAGGACGATAATACTCATTTTTTTATGTTTACGAATAAACTTCATAAGCTACCTCCTATACCATTTGTTTTGACTCAAGAGATACTTCAATATTCTCAATGGAATTAACATAAGTCATATCAGCTCCATAGATAGCAGGAAAATGAATTACCATGGTATAGTAATCCGTTACTTGCTGTGTATAAAGCATTTGATAATCCGCATTAATATCATAAACATGATACCAAGCACCATCTTCATCTTGAACATCTTGAGATCCACCTAATAAATTAACTGCTCCTGCATCACTTGGTAATTGATTACGGAACATTTGAATCGTAATAGGTAAATTCGTAGTTGTACGAACTTTAACATGATATGTTAAGTCCACATCACTGACATTGTTTTCATTAAAATTCGCAACGCTAAAACGATAAACATAAGGATCATTACTTGGAATAATTCCATCTGGATCCAAGTTAAAACGAATTTCATCAGAATCAAAAATATAAAGAGCTTTATCAATATTCGCAACTAATTGAGAACGCATCTCATAACGAGCATAGGCCATTCTAAGAAGGTAGAAAGCAACAAACAAAACAAAAATGATGAAAAACGCAAAAAGGAGAAACCTTCCTTTCTCATTTACATACGAAATATTCTGAATTTTATTCTTTAAATAATTCATGGTCTACCACTACCCCGTATAAGCAATCAACTCTTCTCCTTGATACTGTAGAGCTGTAAAATGAATTTCAAAAAAATCTTCAAACACTTGATTGTCTTCTCGAATACCTTCTATATCTTCCGTATCATCATAAATAAAATCAACTGTTATATGTGTTTTTTGACCATTCTCTATATTTGCTAATGTAATAATTCCACTGTAAGTATCAATGGATGTTCTAACTAAAGTACGATCACTTGTTACATTTTGAAAAGTAACAATTTTATCAGGATCCACTTCTTTATCAATAAATTGGATCTGATAAAGAATCGCAACTTCACTACCAGTAGGATCTAATTCAAATTGGAAAGAACCCGTACTACCAGGAGATAATTTACCAGGTCTTGTATGAGTAGAAGTCCAAGTAATATTATCCAAAATAATACGATTATCAAGTACGGTATCAGAGCCTAAATCTTCCCCATTAATTAATAAATGAATAGGCGCAACACGATTGCTCATTTCCGTATTCACAAATGATTCATAAGCCGTATACGTACCCTTCGCACCAAAGTATAAAAAAGCAATACTACAAAGAATAATAATATACAAAATTGTTCTACGATTAAATACTACTTTCATACTCTCTCCTACTATTTACAGTATAACATAAAAAAAGGATTATTAAAATAATCCTTTTCATAAATTATACGTTTTTTTTCACTCTTTTTTTTCTTCAGAAGAGTCCTCTTCTTTTTCATCATCTGAAACTTGTTCATAACGGAAAATCATAACAAGTTCATAGATCTGATAAATGAAGATAACTAAGATTGGTAAAAGTACTAAGAATAAGAATCCAAGCTTACTTTCAAGAACGTCTAATATACGTCCCCAACCCTTATAAACCTTGTGTTCTTTACCTAATACTCTTGCACTTGCAATATTCAATTCTCCATCATGATTAATCGTATAAAGAGCACTATAATCATCTGATTCAATATGAACAACAGGAGCATTTTGAACAACATAAGATTCATTATAAACTACATAGTAATAAATAATGTCTCCCTCTTTAATCTTGTTAGAATTTTTAACAAGTAATAAATCTCCTGCATCCGCTCCATCAATTCCTCTTTCAGAAACAATGTTGATTGTCGCAAGCGTATAATCTCCAAATTGAGTATAACCATACTTATTTTTACTTAATAATATGGAGGTCATTAAAATTACATAAATGATTACGATAAATTCTAAAGCCGACCACATAAAATGTAGAACTTTTTTCATTTCTTATCACCATCCTAATGTTATCACAATTATACAATAATTTCAAAGATTAATCGATTTTTTTCTGAACAATAACGTTCTTAATATCTTCATCAATCAATTGATTATTATCATATAACTTAAAGGAAATTCGATAGGTTCCACTTGTTAAATTACTTTGAAGTTCAAAATCAAAGGATTCTTCATCTTCTTCTGTAATTGGAAGAGAAACCTCATTTCCACTAACAACCGTATAACTATTCGTAAATAAGCTACTAAATGGTACAGATTGATATACTGTTGTATCAATTGTATCAACATTTCTCTTATAAACTTCAACACGGAAGTTTGGATTATTCAATTCAGATACATACTTAACCAAGTAAGTATTAACATTTTCCCCTGCATGATTCAATCCGGTTTCCCCATAAACAAGTTTTGTTTCATCTTCACACTCTACAGCAATGTAACTAGAAGAAGATACAACCGTAACCGTATATTCTTCATAAACAGAGTTTTGATAAGTAGAATTATGAAGTCCATCTTCAGACGCGAATAACGTATAACGCATCGTATAAACACCAGCCGGTAAATTTCGACCAATGACTACTTTTGCATTTTTCGTAATATTAGATACCTTGCTAGCAAGCTTAATTCTAAAGACACCTTCTCCATCGGCATAATACTCTTTGTTTCCAATTGAAATATTGGTACCAACAAGAAGACTCGAACTAACAGGTTCACCAGTACGATCAAAGAACTCTACATTAAGTCCCATACTACTAAATTCATAGTTCGTATCAATAATAGATTGTCTATTTTCTGTCTGATTGTATAGAACTTCTGTTGAATAAGTAAATTCATCCGCAACGTTATAATACAAGTAAGAATCTGTATCTGTAAGAGTTTGTTGTAAAACAACGTTACTACTATCGAATGTGCTATATACCATCAATGGATCACGTCCAGAAACGACATTGATAACACCCCATCCATCAGCATTACGAAGTTCAAAAGAAATCTTATTATCTAGGTGAACACCCGTAGTTGCACAATCTTTCATATCGATAATAAAGATAAACTCTTCATCGACCAAATTCGATGCCGTATCATAATACAACAAGTTCGCAGCTTGGTCATTATAGGTATTACTTGTCGTTGTACTATCCATCTTAATGAAGTTCGACAATCGATAAGCAACTTCTCCTAAATTTTCCCATTCTTGTACAGAAGCATCATAGACACTTTGTGTTATTTTGTAATAATAATATTCAGGTCGAGCATCACTAGCACCTACATCCAACATGGTAATAAAGGTACCAACAGGAAGAGGATTCGTAACCGTTAATACACGATAGTTTGTATTATTTTGACCATAGACAGCTGCAAAATTCTCAAAGTACTCTGTTAAAGAGAAATAAGAAGTAAACTGACTTTGGTTCGTAATAAATACATCCGTAGCTGCAGGCATTTCATACTTCTTATCATATGTGATAGAAGCATCATAGTAAGCACCATCATCATGGCTACGTCCTTTAAGTTCCACCGTAATGGTAACGAATTTAATATCAAATTCAATTATATTTTTAGGGATGGCAACTTGCATCGTAATAACGCATTCACCTAAATCACCCGTTCTAGAGAAGTTCTTTGCATGGTAAGCATAGAACATAGCAGAAGGGGCAACTTGACGGCTATCGGTAGAATACTCATCTCCACCATCAAAATCTCCACCATCTCTACTATAGAACTTGGTTGTTCCAGAACTGGTCCACTCTTGTGTTTCAACCTTCATAGCAAGACCTAAAACACTATTAGCTTCCTCTTCTGTAGAAGCAATTCTTGGAACATCACTAGGATCGACTAATGCAAGACCATCTTCAAGTCCTGTACTATCAAATCCTAAAACAGTGAAAGTAGAATTACCTTGAGCAAAGTCAATCATAGATAATTCATAAGTACCTAAAGTAGAATACTTAGAAATCGTTAATGGAACCGTATAGTTAATAGCTTCGAAACCAATAATCCAACGATATCCAGTTTCTCCGATAGGACTAGGATTAATATATTTTGTAATAATTTCCGTATAAGATGTAGAATCCAACGTATTGGTATAGAATCCATCTTTTGTAATATCATGGTTAGCATTTCTTAAACCAACCGCATAACTACCACCAACAATTTCAAGACCAGCATTACCTGTATCTCCATAATCATATTGAGGATCATATAATCCTAAACGATAGTTATTGCTATCACCTGAAGTATACATTCCATAGAATGTCATACCATTGACACGTCCATAAGCAGTAGCGAATGCGTTAACAGCAATATGTAAGTTTTCACCAGGTACCATGTAGATACGGTTATCAACATTTCGAGTAACCGTCTTGGTATCATCATCAATATCAACCGTTGCCTTTACAAGAGAACCGTTAACATCTACACCACTATAAATTTCTTTCAACAAGTTTGCATTATGTTGTAAGAATAAAGACGTATTATTCTTAATAATCATATAGTCAATTAAGTTAAGGGAATATTCAAATTCCTGAATTTCATTCGTTCTGTCTCGTGCTCCCATTAACTCAATGGCAGAAGCATCGATCACTAATCGATTTGCTCTCTGGATAGAAATCGCTCTATTTGGTTTAGCCATAGAACCAAGATTCTTAATATTGATATAAGAATCACCGGCAGAGGAAGAAGCATTTCCAGAACCAAAGATACTTCCGTTAATGATGAAGTCATGGTTATGATCATCATATCCGCCACCATCAATATTAACTTCAATACCTTCCGTAACAGAGATGAAGGTATAGTCGTAAGTTGTACTACCAGAAGCATTGGATTCTCCTCCACCAAAGACAGTTCCGTGAATCCAAATATCATCTTCTTTTAATCCTGAAATATTAACAGCATTTGTTCCTATATTGGTGAATGTTTCTCCATAAACAACGGCCATCTTTGGTCCACCATAAACGTTACCATAGATTTCTCCACCAACAATATTAACAGTAGCAACTCCGGAAGTTCCATCTTGACCGGTAGAAGCAGCATTTCCAGAACCGAATACACATCCAGCAGCTGGTGCCGTTGTCGTACTATTTCCAACAACCGTTGTTCCATCAATGGTAACAGTAGAATTACCATGAACAACAGCCGTTGCACCATTACCTCCAGCAAACACATTCGATGTAATGCTACTATCCGTTATTTTAACATTCGTATCATGTTGAACGATACCTTCGTTACCACCACCATAAACATTTCCGGCAACAGTAACCGTATCCATTGTTAAGTCAACATTTCCATGAACACCAGCAGCGTTTCCACCACCATATACGTGTCCTGTAACATTCGAATTAGAAATAGCAAATGTAACATCACGACTAACAGCAGCTTCATTTCCACCACCGAAAATCGTTCCAGCAGTAAGTCCATCTAACGTTAGACTTGTCTCCCCTACTACCGCTTTGTTACCTCCACCATATAGGTTTGAAACAGATCCACCGGTAGAAGTGATAATCGTATGATCAACAGAACCACCTAAGTTATTGGCTCCATAAAGAGATCCCGTAGTACCTCCAGCAATCTTAATATTTGCTTCCGTAACATCTCCCGTTTTATTAGATCCACCAAAGCCAGTTGTAATCGTTCCACCATTGATATTAACATTCGTTGTCGTAACACCAGCTTCGTTTCCTCCACCGTATAAATTCGTAATACTTCCACTTTCAATTGTTACATTCGAAGTAGTGGATGTGGCATTATCTCCTCCACCAAATACATTCGTAACTGTAGAAGTTTCTAAACGTACATTAGTCGTTTCCGTAGAACCACCTGAATTGTTACCTCCATAAACGGAAGTAATCGTAGATCCAGCAGCATGAACATTGCTGACAGGAACATCTCCAGATGCATTTGAACCACCAAATACCTTTGTTGCAGTAGCATTTGATAAGTCAACATGCGTGTTAGTTCCAACACCTGCATTCTTACCACCACCATATACTTCCGGTACTTGGCATCCAGAAATACTGACAGATGTAGCAGAAGATTCTGCTTGTTTTCCACCACCATAAATAGCAGTAGAAATCGTTCCACCTGTAACAGAAACATGGTTTGTTCCAGATTCACCACCAAGGTTATTTCCTCCAAATACTTCTGTTGCACTTCCAGAAGAAACCGTAACGTGGGAACTTCCTACATCACCAGATGCATTCGAACCACCATAAACATTTCCTGTTACAGTAGATCCTTGAAGACGAATATCAGAATACGTTTGACCGGTATTATTTCCGCCTCCAAAAGCATCTCCAATGGTACCACCATTTAAATAAACAATATCGACATTACTTGGCTCTCCACGAGAATCGTTTCCACCAAATACTTTTGTCATATTTCCACCATTAATGTGAACATAGACATTTCCATATTCATTTGGATTGTAAGAAGTATCTCCTTCTCCTCCGCCAAAGACAGAACCAGTAATCGTTCCCTTATTAACTGTTACACGAACATGATGACTATTGGCTTCTTCATTTTGCTGAATACCATTAACCGTACCAAAGGCAGATCCACCATAGACATTTTGTCCAATCGTAAGACTTGTTGTAGCATCACTACCAATATTAACATCAACATCACGAGAAACATAAGTACCAGGAGCAGCTGCAGAAGAATAACCTCCTTTACCACCACCATAAATAGACTTTGTAATCGTTCCATTCGTAGCATTGATTAAAACATCTCCATAAACGGTACCCATTTCATTTGAACCACCATAAACAGATTCTTTAATCGTTCCGCCACCAATATCAATCGTAACTTTTGATAAAGCAATATTATTTCCAACTTTATTACCAGAACCGTTTCTGTTTCCAGCACCATAGACAGAACCATCAATCGTTCCACCTAAAATTTGAACATGAGTACGTGCTTGATAATCCGTTGCTTCTTGATAATTTCCATCATCTTCAACTGGCTCATAATCATCAGGAATTACTTCCTCTTCTTTTACTAAATCTTCCAAGATAGAGTTTAAAGAAGTTCCAGATCCAATTCGATATGGATCAGCTTGTGTACCAGTACCACTGGCAATCTCAACATCCTCTGTTAAATAGAAAGATGGATAAGCAGAATATGGACGATACGTATAACTACCACCTGAATAATATCCAACACCATTACGGTAGATATTACCAGCAGTACCTATATAGAATACATAGTAACTATTATAAGTACGATTTGCTCTTGTATTAATATCTTCATAATAAGTAGATGGAGTAATCGTCCATGCATTATAAGTAATCATGGAATCAATCCAGTTCTCAGCTGTACAAGTACCAGCGAAAGAACCTAAATTCGTAGTCAAACACTCTTGATTATTTGTCGCAAATCCAAAGTCAGATGGATATAATAAACCAACTTTAAAATTATAAGACGTGGTTGAATAACTACTACCTGGAGTAGAACCTCTTTCTTTTGTATAGAAAGAAAGAACATTATTATCCGTAGCAGAATCAAGAGCTCCCATTCCCCAGTTAACAGATTGAATATAATTTCGATCAGAATTCATGGAACCATAATAGGTTGTATTTAAAACAGTATAAATATTAGACTTCGTTGCAGCCGCATCATTACGTACAAAATAGTTAGGATAATCACGGTTGTTATTACCAATATTGACATAATCATTTGACCAAGTCGTATTAGTACCATATCTTGTATTCTTAACAATACGAACTAAATCTTTATTGCCATCACTCGTACTAACATTGTTAAATAAACCAACAATACGATATGTTTCATTATTGAAAATAATATAGTTATCTGGACTACTACCAAAATAACGAATATTTTGATCAGAAGTGCTATCTTTATAAGCACCAGATACACCTTGTTGAGAAGAACCTCCACCTGTATTTCCGTCATAAGTAGATGTTCCAGCTAAGTTACCTCCGACAGCACCGAAGTTACCTCCACCATAAACATCCCCTTTAATATCAGCAGTTGGTCCAATAATAACATTCGAATTACGAACAGAACCAACATCTAACTCTCCTTGACGTCCATTTCCTGCACCAAAGACATTACCTGCAGAAATGTTATACATCGTATCATCAGCTGTTCCGACAGTAACATTTCCACCTACATAAACCAAAGTGTCTCCTTCTACTTTTCCATAAGGATCCGTAGTACCAGAACTATATAAATAAGCATTAGATCCACCTAAAACACTATAATTAATCGTTCCACCAGTAACATTGATAATTCGGTTACCTCTCGTATCAGAAGCACCAGCTCCACCAAAGATAAAGTTAATGGTTCCACCTTTAACATTCATAATAATGTCGTTTTTATTGGCACGATTACTACTAGAAACCGGTCCACCAATAAAGCAGTGAATCCAACCGCCCTCAATCGTAGCAGCACGCATAGCGTAGTGAGTTCCAGCCCCACGACCACCTGTATAAATACCGGCAGCATAGTCTTGTTGATTGTCTCCAAAACGACCACTCTTAACCGTTGTGTGAATAGCAGGATAATCGAATGTGTTATTATCCGACTCATCCGTATTATATAAGTAAGATGCCCAACTACCTGCATAACTATAGTAAACAATTAAGTTATCATTATCATTCGCAATACGATCGAAATCGCATCCTAAAGTAACCTGTGCGTTAACACGTTGTGTCGTAGCACCATTGTATCCAACACCAGAGGCATTTTGATAGAATCCAGATTCAACAATCGTCGTATACTTTTGTACACCACTTGTTCCACTATTGGTTCCACCAACAAAGTTCGCAGCTGTTAAATAAGTAGTTGTACCCCAATAATAAGAACTTTCAGAATATTGTAATAAACCTCTTCCTAATTTTAAATTTTTAAAGTTTCCAAGAATTTCAGAACCACCCGTACTAATATTGGAAATCTCTGTATTAGTAGAACTACTATAGAAAGTGATATGTTCTATACGAAGGTCATTACTAATAGACCAGTCACGATTTAAATAAATCGTACGGTTTGCAGAGTTGTCCGTTCTTCCATTAATACCGGTAATCGTCATAGGTCTAGAAGTAGAAATATCACTAGCATTAATGTCACTAGTTGAAGATGGAGCAAAGATATTGGTATCACGAGTTGGTAAATAATAGTACGTTGTAGCAGAATCAATAGCACCATCAACATATTGTAATAATTGATAACATCCATTATCACAAGAAGTTACTTTTGTTCCAGAAGAGTTATAAACATTCTCTGTAACACCTGTTACATACTTAAAGTATCCAGCAGCAACTCCTCCATTAGGATAATAACCAATTGGATATCTCGTTGGAGTAATAATCGTAATTGTCGCAGGATTTCCTGCCTCTGCAGCTGGTTCAATTTTATAGTAAGTAGTCGTAGAAGAATAAGTAGAACTTGAATTCTTAATTAAATAATCACATCCACCATTCGTTGTACATGTACTACCAGAAGCAATAGGATATCCATCAAATCCATACATCGTATTACTATTAGGATAATTTCTATTTCGATCAACATGACCAGATACATGATAAACAGAAACATCTTCATAACCAACATCAACAGCTGTCATCGTCATTGATTTTAAATTTCCTAAGTTATTCGTGGTTGTAACCGTAGTAGCAGTCGTCCAACTTGAATAGAAAGTAATAGAAATCGGATTAGAAATATTCGATACAGGAATGCTAACATGACGTACATAAGTATCTGTATCAAGAGATACAACAGCACCTGTAAAATCAGTTACCCATCCATTAAAAGCTCTTCCTGATGGTCGATTAGCCCAAGGATTATCAATTAAATCAAATTCAACTTTTCCATCCACAACAGGAATACGTTTATAGTAATAAAAATCACGATAATCTTCAGAAACACTAACGCTTCCATAAACAGTAGAATCATTAATATCAGCAGAATTATAACGAATATAAACAGTAGCTAAATTTGTATTGGAATACAATCCTTGATTAGATCCATCTGGAAGTGTTCCATTGGTATTACGAATCTCCGTATAGTTAAGACCCATATAATGGTTATAATCAGCAGTTAAATCATTTACATAAACAGCTTTATTGGATGAATCTAAACCAGATGCATGTAACGTAATAGCAGGAGAATCATCAAGAGAAAAATTAAATCCTTGTGCATCACTAGGTACCTCTTCTACATCTAATTCATGAGTAGAAAAAGTAAATACTCCCTCTTCATAACTCCAATAATAAGGATCCTCAAGATCCTCATTTAAAGAAGTAAGAAGATCTTCATAATCAATAACCTCATCCTTTAAAGTAATTTCCTCATGATCAACTCTATAAAGATTTTCTACATCTTCATCTTCCATGATGCCATCATACTTTAATTGAGAAATAATGGTTGTTGCTTTACCTTCTTCATAATAACGAATAAATCCATCTTTTACATGATTAATTTCTCCATTAACATAAACATTTGATATTTCAACTTTTTCAGACTTTCCAGCAAGTACCCCTACTACATCATCTTCATGATGAACTTTTAAATTAAAATCAGTAAGAGTAACATTTTCAATCGTACCAGTTGGAATAGATCCTACTAGGCCAGAGATAACTCCCTCTTTATCCTCTGGTATTTCGATTCGATAACTTGCTATATTAATTCGTTGAATAGTACCCTCTTCTACTTTACTAAATAAAGCATAGTAAGGAGTTTTTTCTAAAACAGAAGCTTCATAAATCTTAAAGTTACGAATGGTATAACCTTGTCCATCTAAATGGCCTTTAAAGATTCGTTCTTCTTTAACAAGCTTTGCGTCCATCTCTTGTGGAACTTCTTCTACCGCTTCAGAGGAATCCATAACTTCTTCTGATTTTTCTTCCGTAGTTTCTTCCACAACCTCTTCTTGAGAAACAGGAACAAATTCTTCTTTTTCAATTTCAACTCCAATAGGAGTAATTTCAAATCCTCCTAAGTTGATATTAGAATCTAACACATAATATTTATCCTGATAAGAAGAAAAAGTATCTCCTTCGATAAGAGATTTAAAATACATAAATTCTTCGGCACTATGAATAACATATGGATTTTCTTCTGTACCATTTCCAGAAGTAAACTCTTCTGCAATCGTTTTTCCATCCCAAGCATCTAACTCTGCGAATGATAACATTCCAGATAGAAGCGTATAGATACTAAAAGAAATAAAAACCGCAAAAAAAGCAAGAACAAGAAGAGAAAAAGACTTGTTTGCATCAAATATTTTCTTCATTGTTCTCACTTCCTATCTTAATAATTATTAATTTTTACCATCTTTTCTATTTTATCTAAATCAAATACATGTTTTTTATCAAAACGATTCGATACATTTTTCATAAAAGCAATCAATGATTTTAACTCTTGCATAGAATGACGATCCGTACTAGCAATATGTTTGAAGGAATCGTCTTTATCTACTGCAATCTTATATTTTAAGATTTTATAAATACCATCAAACATCTCATCGTCATTGTATAAAATACAATACGTTAATGCTCTTAAGAATAAATGAATTGGTAAATCATAAATACGATTACGAATCGTTTCTGTTAAACCAGATTTGTCTAAATCATAATCAAATATTTCTCTAAATGGTGGATTTGTAATAGTATCATTTAGATTTTGAGTATCATTGTATAGAAGCATCAAACATAACTTATATACATATTGATATCTTGTTAACCATTTTTTATTCATTCTAGCGCTTGCTAGATTACTACTCTTGCATTTCAAAACAGAGATAATCAAATCAATTGTTTCTTTGTCAGATGAGTATTTCTTCTTAGAAGTAGAAGGTTCAAATACAAAGTAATCATCACATTTGAAGATTTCTGCTTCTTCTGACTCTTTTGCTTGTTCAGCATTATCTTTGCTGATTTGTTCAACCTCTCCAATATCAATCGTTACTGTTAATCCGGAAGAAGGTTCTTCATACTTTTTCTTTGGATTCGCAAAGATATCTTCTGGTAACTTACTACTATCTTTTTTAGTAGGTGTTTTCACGATATACTTTTTAATCACTTGGTCAAAATTAACTAACGCAAGTAAGATAAAAATAATTAAGAAGATTGCAATCGATTTTAAGATGAAACTTGGTGAAACAACTAAGGCTACTTTTCCAACAATTTGATCAGAAGTAATTGGATCATCCGATACATTATTAACATCACCCTTAGTAATGTATTTTTCACCATTTTTATTGACCAAACGATGGGTAATTAAATTACCATCTTCATCAATAAAAGTAATAATATCATCCGTCTTAACATCTTTCGTTATCTTAACAAAAATAATGTCATCTACCTCAATAGAACCAGACATAGATCCAGAGGCAACTACAAAGTAAGTATACCCAAAAACATTAACATAATCTTTCTTCATGATATCTGTAACAACAAAGGTATAGATACATAATAGAACTAAGATTACAAGAAACGCTGTAGCTATCATTTTAAATAGTTTTTTGATTCGACTCATCTTAGTCACCACCAATCTATTCTCATATTACATTATACCATAAAATAAAAAAACTATAAAAGCCTTTTTACGCACTTTTTATAGTTTTCTTTACTCATTATTTTCAGATTCTATAATACTTTTCATTCGGCATAAAATCTTGATAGTTGGAAGATCAATTTTACTTCGTTCGATGTTCTGAATTAAGTTAATATATTGAACATCTTGTAAGGTAGAATCAATCGTTTCAGAACGAATTAATTCATTCGTAATATCCACATTCAATAATCGATATTTATCTGCCAAAATATCTGTAATATTATAATCCACTAAAGCATTTACTTTTCGTAAGAAACTGTTATTTGGATTATAAATAAATCTTAAATATTCCACAACATTATCTTCTAATGGAGTATCCTCAAATCCTTCTGATAAGAAGCATTTCTCAAGGAAAGCAAAAGAAGTTAATGAGATTAAGAATAAATCATAAATACTAGAAGAATCAGCTAATTCACTAACTTTATAACGAATTTCTAAGTCATCTAATTCTTTGTATAAATCGTTCAAATGACGGATATGATTATTCATTTGTAACATCGCAATCTTTTGTTTTTCAGGAGATAGTTTTGCTAAGAAACCAATTCCAGAAGCTTTTCGATATTGACCATAAAGTGCCATTCTCTTCTTCTCTTCTTTTTCAATTTCTTTCTTCTTAGCAGTATATTGTCCTTTAGCACTTGCTTTGTCTTTATAGAAAGATATTAGCTCTTGTAATACAAACTCATAACGATAGAATTTCTTTAATTCATTTAAAGTAAGATAAAAACTCATTAAAGACTCATTATATAGTTTTTTCTCTTCTTCAGAATAAGAAAAATAATCACTATTTAAGGCAAATGAATTATAAATCTTAGATCTCGTCATAGAGCCTTCTAAGTACTCATCAATTTTCTTCTTACCATCTAAGAATAGCTTTGTATTGTAATACTCATCCGTTGCCATAGCATCCCCTAGTTCAAAACGATTTTGAACATAGTGAGAAATGATATCCGTAGTAGGAGGAATAGAATAATCACTCATCATTTTATTTCGCAATAAAACAACATATTCCCCTAATTGTTTATCATACTTAGCAATAATATGTTTTAAATTTAATTTCAATTGTAATTTAATATCAGGACACTTAAAATAAATGTCTTCAAATGTTTCTTTTACAGCATCATAATCTGGATTTTCAAAATACGTATTCATATACATTTCTGTAAACATCGTATAGGTAAAATCAGATATATTAAGCCCTATTCCAAATTCTCTAAATCTACGAATAAATAAACCAATTTTTTGATTTAATTCTTCTAAAGAAGTTAGATCATTAATGGAAGAAACAATATAATCAATTTTTA